>NZ_MBEM01000263.1:0-37416 GCF_001954045.1 Mycobacterium sp. SP-6446
CGCCTCGCACGTCGTCACCGTCGAGCACCCCGGCAGCCGGTTCTCCGAGCAGGTCTCCTGCACCGCCCGCAGCCACGCCGGCAGGCCCGTCGTGCCCTCGGTGGTGTAGGAGGCGCGACCGCGCTCCGACTCGTGGAAGGTCACCCCGTCGACCACGTACTGGTCGCCGGGCCGCAGCGTCACGTCCTTGCGGGTCACCCACATCACCAGCTCCAGGCGACCGTCGTCCTCCTCGACGCTGAACCACAGCGGCTGGTCGCCGCCCTCGAGCAGGTGCTCCCACCACACGAACGGGCCCTCGCGGAAGGTCACCGACCCGCGCACGACGTAGTCGACGCCGCCGTAGCTGACGATGGCGCCGGGGCCCAGGCTGCGCGGTCCGAACTGGGGCATCGCGTCGGAGGAAAGCGGATCCTGGCGCCCGCCCCGCGCGGCCGGTTGCTTGGGCCGCCGCAACGCCACCACGAGGACCACGATGGACGCGACGAACAACACCGCGGCTATCACGACCAGCAGTGTTCCCACGCTTACCCTTCCGTGCCTGCGGCGGCCTAGCGAATGTGGGCTTTAAGTTAACAGCTTTCGCTGGGCCCGTCGCCGCAACACCACCCGGTGACCGGCGCCGCGTGTCCTACCCGGCGCGGTCGGTATCGGCCGTTACGCTATCGAACAGCTGTTCGGTACGCGATATAGGGGAGCGGGCGCATGCGCGTGATGGGCGTCGATCCGGGGCTGACCCGATGCGGGCTGTCGGTGGTGGAAAGCGGCCGCGGCAGACACGTCGTGGCGCTGGACGTCGACGTGGTGCGCACCCCGGCGGATGCGCCGCTGGCCAAGCGACTGCTGGCCATCAGCGATGCCGTCGACCACTGGCTGGACACCCACCGGCCGGAGGTCGTGGCCATCGAGCGGGTGTTCTCCCAGCACAACGTGATGACGGTGATGGGCACCGCTCAGGCCGGCGGGGTCGTCGCGCTGGCCGCCGCCAAACGCGGCATCGACGTGCACTTCCACACCCCCAGCGAGGTCAAGGCCGCGGTCACCGGCAACGGGGCCGCCGACAAGGCACAGGTCACCGCCATGGTCACGAGAATCCTTGCGCTGCAAGCCAAACCGACACCGGCCGACGCGGCCGACGCGCTGGCGCTGGCGATCTGCCATTGCTGGCGCGCGCCGATGATCGCCCGGATGGCCGCGGCCGAGGCGCTGGCCGCGCGGCAGCGCCGCGCCTACCTCGCGAAAGTGAAGGCCGCCCGATGATCGCGTCGGTGCGCGGTGAGGTGCTCGAGGTGGCCCTCGATCACGCGGTGATCGAGGCCGCCGGCGTCGGCTACCGGATCAACGCGACGCCGTCGACGCTGGCGACGCTGCGCCACGGCAGCGAGGCCCGGCTGATCACGGCGATGATCGTGCGCGAGGACTCGCAGACGCTGTACGGGTTCCCCGACTCCGAGACCCGCGATCTGTTCCTGACGCTGCTGTCGGTGTCGGGCGTCGGGCCGCGGCTGGCGATGGCGACGCTGGCCGTGCACGACGCCGCGGCGCTGCGGCAAGCGTTGGCCGACGGCGACGTCGCCGCGCTGACTCGGGTTCCGGGCATCGGGAAGCGCGGCGCCGAGCGGATGGTGCTGGAATTGCGGGACAAGATCGGCGCCATCGCCGGATCGGCGCCCGCGCCGGCGCTCAACGGCCACGCCGTGCGCGGTCCCGTGGTGGAGGCCCTGGTCGGCCTCGGTTTTGCGGCCAAACAAGCGGAGGAGGCCACCGACAGCGTGCTGGCCGGCGATCACGACGCGACGACGTCGTCCGCGCTGCGGGCGGCGCTGTCGCTGCTGGGCAAGGCCCGGTGAGCCGATGACTGCGGACGACGACTTCGCCGACCCGGAGGTCCGGGAGGTTTCGCCCGCGCTCGCGTTCGGCGAAGGCGACATCGACGTCAGCCTGCGGCCACGCACGCTGAACGAGTTCATCGGCCAGCCGCGCGTGCGCGAGCAGCTGCAGCTGGTCATCGAGGGGGCCAAGAACCGCGGCGGCACACCCGATCACATCCTGCTGTCCGGCCCGCCGGGGCTGGGCAAGACGTCACTGGCCATGATCATCGCCGCCGAGCTGGGGTCCGCGCTGCGGGTGACGTCGGGGCCCGCGCTGGAACGCGCCGGCGATCTGGCCGCGATGCTGTCCAACCTCGTCGAGCACGACGTGCTGTTCATCGACGAGATCCACCGCATCGCCCGGCCCGCCGAGGAGATGCTCTACCTCGCGATGGAGGACTTCCGGGTCGACGTGGTGGTCGGGAAAGGCCCTGGGGCGACGTCGATTCCGCTGGAGGTCGCGCCGTTCACCCTGGTCGGCGCGACCACCCGGTCCGGCGCGCTGACCGGCCCGCTGCGCGACCGCTTCGGCTTCACCGCGCACATGGACTTCTACGAGCCCGCCGAGCTGGAGCGGGTGCTGGCCCGGTCCGCCGGAATCCTGGGCATCGAGCTGGGCGCCGAGGCCGGGGCGGAGATCGCGCGGCGCTCGCGCGGCACGCCGCGCATCGCCAACCGGCTGCTGCGCCGGGTGCGGGACTTCGCCGAGGTGCGCGCCGACGGCGTGATCACCCGCGACGTCGCCAAGTCCGCGCTCGAGGTATACGACGTCGACGAGCTCGGCCTGGACCGGCTGGACCGGGCGGTGCTGTCGGCGCTGACCCGCAGCTTCGGCGGCGGCCCGGTCGGCGTTTCGACGCTGGCGGTGGCGGTCGGCGAGGAGGCCACCACGGTCGAAGAGGTGTGTGAGCCGTTCCTGGTCCGCGCCGGCATGATCGCGCGCACCCCGCGGGGCCGGGTGGCCACCGCGCAGGCCTGGACACACCTGGGCATCACCCCGCCGGCCGGGGTCACCCGGCTGGGGCAGCCGGGGCTGTTCGACTAGCTCGCCGCCGGCGGCGTCGGCATTTCGCGTTCAAATCGTGACCTTCGCCCCGAGGCGCCGCCAGAACGCCCGCTGGCGTGGGCTTTTCGGTCGAAGGCGGGAGCGCGCTTCGGTCACATCCGCCACAGCAAACGCAGGAGCGGCCCGCGAACCGGTTACATCCCGGAAGCGTCGGGTATCCGAACGGACAGCAGTAATGCCTGTTGAAGGAGATTCTGATGAGGCACACGAACGCTGACTACGAACGCCCCCGTGCGCTGTACATGCCACGCAGCCGCGGCGCGTTGACCGGGCTGCTCCTGATCCTCTTGGGCGCCTGGGGTGCATTGGTTCCGTTCTTCGGACCCAACATCGATTGGGCGTACATGACCGACCCGGCATGGACGTGGACGACGGCAAAGGGCTGGCTGGAGGTGCTTCCCGGCGCGGCCGCCGCAGTGGGCGGCCTGCTGGTGCTCTTCTCCGGTAACCGTGCCAGCGCCGTCTTCGGCGGCTGGCTGGCGGTCTGCGCCGGCGCGTGGTTCGTGGTCGGCCGCGCGTTCGCATCGACCCTGAGCATCGGGGACGTGGGCCAACCGGCGGCCGCGACCGATCTGAAGCGTGCCCTGCTCGAGGTCACGTACTTCACCGGTCTGGGCGCGTTGATCGTGTTCCTGGGCGGGGCGGCCGTGGCGCGCCTGGCGGTTCGGCACGCGCGCGACGTCGCCGTGGCCGCGCCGGCGCCCGTGGCGGAGGTCGAGGGCGAGACGCCATTACGCGAACCGGTTGCGGCCGAGCCCGACGGGCACCGCGGGCGTGGCCTTTTCCACCGTCACGACGGTGGTGGGCTATTCCGCCGGCACCACCACGTCGGCGCCTAGCGCCCGAACCGGCTGAGGGTAGTCGCGGCGACACCAGGTCGGTAGTGTTCATCGGCGATGATCACTGCCGCCCTGGTGTTCGCTGGTCTTGCCGCTCTCCTGCACGTCTACATCTTCACGATGGAGTCGCTGACCTGGACGTCGCCGCGCACCCGGGCCACCTTCGGAACGACGGTCGAGGAAGCCGAGACCACCAAGCTGCTCGCGTTCAACCAGGGTTTCTACAACCTGTTCCTCGCGGTGGTCAGCGGCGTCGGCATCGCCGCGATTGCCATGGGGCACAACGCCGTTGGAGCCGCGCTGGTTTTCGCCGGTGTTGGCTCGATGGCCGCGGCCGCGCTCGTCTTGCTGCTCTCGTCACCTGACAAGGCCCGTGCCGCGTTGACGCAGGGCATCTTTCCGCTGATCGCTGTGGTGCTGCTCACACTCGGTCTCGTCCTTTAGCGGTTACTTCGCGTCGACGCGGGGTATCCAGGCACCTGCTGAAGTAGCCCGGCGACAATTGAGGAGAGCTAATGAAACACCCATTAAACGGCCACCCATTGTGGATGCCGCGCTCGCGCGGCGCGGTGAGCGGATTGCTCCTGGTCGTCCTGGGTGCATGGGGTGCGTTGATACCGTTCGTCGGTCCACGCTTCAACTTCGCCTACACGCCCGACCAAGATTGGGCATGGACCTCGGCCCGCGGCTGGCTCGAGGTGCTACCGGGGGGCGCCACCGTGCTCGCTGGCCTGCTGCTGATCTTTTCCGGAAACCGCATCACCGCGATCGTCGGCGGGTGGTTGGCGGCGGTGGCCGGCGCATGGTTCGTGATCGGGGGGCAGGTCGCCCCGCTCCTGGGGATCGGGTCCGCCGGTGATCCGATCGCCGCGACCGACCGCAAGCGGGCCGCGCTCGAGGTTTCGTACTTCTCCGGCCTGGGCGCGCTGATCGTTTTCATCAGCGGTATCGCCCTGGCGCGCTTGGCCGTGCGGCTGGCGAGCGACGTCGAGGCATTCATGGACCCCTTGGAACCGGCCGCAGCCGCGGAGCCGGTGTCGGCACCCGCCGGCGAACCGGTGTACATGTCCGGGCTGGAGGAGCCCGCACCCGAGGTGTCCTCGGGTGCGCTCACCAAGCCGCGGGCCGCCGGGGACGGGCCGAAGCCCAAGGGCTGGCGCAAGCAGCGGGCGGGCACCGAGGCCGGCGCGGCCAACGCCTACTTGCGCTGGCCGCATCCCCAGAGCTGATCCAGCGTTAGAGCAGTCCGAGCAGCCGCAGGTCGCTGACGTACTTCGCGATGATCGGCGGCGTGATGTGCGGAATGTCTTTGTCCGGGCCCACTTTCGCGTCCTGGACCGCCGCCCGGAACCGATCGGTCGGCGCCATCGAGCCGTTGATCGGCTTGTCGGGCTTCTGGTAGTTGTGCAACAGCGGCAATAGCGAGGCGTTGCGCTGCTTTTCGGGCAGCGCGCGCAGCGCGGTCTCGAACCGCTGCAACCACTCGCCGTAGTCGGCGATGCGCTGGACGGCGCAGCCGGCGACGGCCGGGTCGATCAGCCAGTCGACGAACTCGTCGAACCCGATGCCGTCGTCGTAGGGGTTCATCACGTGGTACGTCGCGAACCGGTCGGAGCTCTGGGCGCCCAACGTCGCGATGGCCTCGGCGATGAACTCGACGGGCAGGCCGTCGTAGTGTGCGCGCTGCCGGTTGCCCTCGGCCCCGAGCTCGTAGAACGAGCCGGGCGCGATGCCCGTTGCCACCAGGCTCAGGATCGTCCGGGTGAACATGTCCGGCACGTTGAGCTGACCGGCATAGGTCGTGTCGGCGAGGATCATGTCGCAGCGGAACACCGCGACGGGCAGGCCGCACAGGTCGTGCGCCTCGCGCAGCAACACCTCGCCGGCCCACTTGCTGTTGCCGTAACCGTTGGCGTAGCTGTCGCTGATCCGCCGCGTCGCGCTGATGGTCCGGATGTCGGCGTCCTCGGTGAACTTCCCCGGCTCGATCTGGTCGCCCACGCCGATCGTCGACACGTACGTGTACGGCTTTTGCTTGCCGGTCAACGCGATTCGGAGCAGCTCCGCGGTGCCCAGGGCGTTCGGACCGAACAGCTCGCTGTACGGCAGCACGTGGTTGACCAGCGCCGCGGGGTCGACGATCAGGTCGACGGTGTCGGCCAGCCGCTGCCACGTCGCTTGATCCAGGCCGAGGTTGGCCTCGCCCTTGTCACCCGCGATGACCTCCAGGTGGTCGGCCGCCAGCTCCCGGTAGTGGGCCAGCAGCGCCGGGTCGGAGTCAAAGGTGTCGTCCAGCCGGGCCCGCGCGTCCTCGTCGGACTTGGCCCGCACCAGGGCGATCACCTTGCCGTCGACGAGGTCCATCCGCTCCAGCCATTCCAGCGCGAGGTAGCGCCCCAGGAACCCGGTCGCTCCGGTCAGCAGGACGGTGCGGACCTCGGCGCTGGGCCGCGGCAGCGTCGGCGCGGCGGCCAGCGTCGAAGCATCGATGAACTTGTCCAGCGTGAGGTCGCTGGCATACACCTCGGTCGCGTCGCGGCCGTGCACGGTGGCGAAGCTGGGACGCTTCGTGCCCTGCCGCTCGCCCTCGATGTAGTCGGCGATGGCCTGCAGGTCGCTGGCCGGGCTGACGATGACACCCACCGGCACGTCGATGTCGAAAATCTCGCGCAGCAGGTTGCCGAATGTCAACGCGGACAACGAGTCTCCACCCAAGTCGGTGAAGTGCGCCCCGGGCGACAGGTCGGTGGTCGCCGCGCCGAGCAGCGCGGCCGCGGCCCGGCTCACGGTTTGCAGGACGGGGGCGTCGGCACCGCTGCGGCGCAGTTCGCTCAACTCGTTGGCCTGGCCCCTCGGCCAGTTCGGCGTAGAGCTCTTCCAGTCGCTCGCCGTAGTGTTGCTTCAGCTTCGGCCACGCCAGCTTGCGGATGCCGGTGAGCAGACCGTTCTCGAGCGTGAAAGGCGTTGTCTCGATGAGGAAGTCGCGCGGAACCTCGTAGGACTGCAGGCCGGCTTCCTTCGCGACGGCCTGTAGCGAGTCGGCGATCTGCGGCTTGAGCGCCGGTAGCCCCTTTTCGGCATTTCGCCGCAACGCTTCTTCCGTGGGCACCACGACCGCCAGCAGGTACGGGTGGGCGCTGTTGCCGTAGACGTAGATCTGGCGGACCAGCGGGCTGTTGCCGAAGACCGCCTCCAGCTTCGCGACGGTGACGAACTCACCCTGCGCGAGCTTGAGCACATTGTTGCGGCGATCGACATACACCAGCCGGTTGGGCGCGACCTCGGCGACGACGTCGCCGGTGCGGTAGTAGCCGTCGGCGTCGAACACGTCGGCGGTCACCTGGGGCCGCTTGTAGTAGCCGGGGAACATGTTCTCGGTCTTGAGCAACAGTTCGCCGCGCGGGTAGGGCCGGTCGGTGGCGAAGTAGCCCAGGTCCGGGACGTCGACGAGCTTGTAGTCGACGACCGGCGGGCGCTGCACCTCGCCGTCGAACAACACCATGCCGGCCTCGGTGGAGCCGTAGCCGTCGAGCAGGTGCATCTCCAGCAGGTCCTCGACCCACGCCTTGAGCTCGGGGGAGGTGGGCGCCGAGCCCGTCATCGCGAAGATGAACCGACCGCCCAGCAGGTGCTGGCGCAAGTCCTCCATGACGTCGGCTTCGTCGGCCCCGCGGTCGACCTGGCGCTGGTATTCGCCGTAGATGGTCTCCCAGATCCGCGGCACGAAGTTCATCTCGGTGGGCCGCACCAGGGTGAGGTCGTCGAGCAGCGTCGACAGGTCGCTCTTGGCCGCGAAGTAGGCAGTGCCGCCGTTGCCGAGGGTGCCGTAGAGGATGCCGCGCCCCATGACGTGGCTCATCGGCATGAAGTTCAGGGTGATCGACGCCGCGGTGGGCCCGAACCAGTTCCTCTTCGAGCGGGCGAACATCTTGACCACGTTGCTTTGCGGGTACATCGCGCCCTTGGGTGCGCCGGTGCTGCCGGAGGTGTAGATCAGCAGGGCCAGCGCGTCGTCGTCGGGCGCGGCGACCGGCCCGGCGGGCAGGTCCTTGCCGCGGGCGAGCACGTCGTCCAGCGTCTCCACGATCGTGTCCGCCAGCCGGGTGCGGGCCGCCGCCACCGCGTCGCGGTGGTCGTCGACCTCGGGGTGGTAGTCGAATACGACGAGCCGGGCGGGTGCGGGGCCGGTGCTGACGAGCTCGACGGCGTCGGTCAGCTGGTCGACGCTCGCCGCGATGACGGTGGGCTCGGTCTCGGCCACGATCGGCTGCAACTGGCTGAGCGCCGCGCTGGTCTGCAGGGGCACCGACACCGCGCCGATCTGGCCGAGCGCCATGTCGATGGTGGTGTAGTCCACGCCGGTGAAGCCCAGCACGCAGACTCGGTCGCCGGCCCGCACCGAATTGGTGGACCAGGCGCGTGCCAAAGCGCCGACCCGTTCGCCGAGTTCACGGTAGGTAATGGTGTCGAAGTGGTTGCGCAGCTCGGCGACGGTGCGCCCGCTGGCCGGGTCGGTGACGAACTCCACGGCGCGCCGGCCCAGCGCTGGCCGGTCGGCGTAACCCTCCGCCAGGGTCGCAACGATCTGCGGCAGTCGCAGCCCGGGCTGCTCCAGCGCGGCCGCGACGGCGGGGTCCGGTCGGGCGGCGGCGAACTGCGGGTCGTTGGCGGTCAGATCCTCGACGCGGCGGGCAAGCCACTCTTCATGGGCAATAGTCGACATAACAGTTCCCCTGTACTGACTGAGAAATGGTCTGTGCGCGACGCTGCGCTGACCAACATAACGTTAGCTAAACTAAAGGTATTCCACAATGACCGTGGCCGACATGTGAGATGCCACACGAAGGGCTAGAGCTCGCCCAGGGTCCGGACGAGGATCTCGAGTCCTTCGGTCAGCAGCTCGTCGCTGATGTTCAGCGGCGGCAGCAGCCGGATGATGTTGCCGAACATGCCGCAGGTCAACACGATGACGCCGGCGGCGTGGACGGCGGTGGCGAGCCTCTCGGTCAGCTCGGCGTCGGGATCGGCGGTGCCGGATTTCACCAGCTCGATGGCGATCATTGCGCCGCGGCCACGGACGTCGCCGATCCGGTCGTCGTGGGCCTGCAGGCGCAGCAGCGGTTCGGTCATCAACCGTTCCAGCTGCCGGGCGCGCTCGATCAGGCCGTCGCTCTCGATGGTCTCGATGGTGGCCAGCGCGGCCGCACAGGCGACGGGGTTGCCGCCGAAGGTGCCGCCGAGGCCGCCGACGTGCGGGGCGTCCATGATCTCGGCCCGCCCGGTCACGGCCGACAGCGGAAATCCGTCGGCGATGGCCTTGGCGGTGACGATCAGGTCGGGCTCGATGCGCTCGTGCTCGCAGGCGAACATCGCCCCGGTGCGGGCGAAGCCGGTCTGCACCTCGTCGGCAATGAACACCACGTCGTTGTCGCGGCACCATTCGAGCAGGGCCGGCAGGAAGCCCTCGGCCGGGACGATGAAGCCGCCCTCGCCCTGGATCGGCTCGATGAGGACGGCGGCCAGGTTTTTCGCGCCGACCTGCTTGTCGATGACGCTGATGGCGCGCTGCGCCGCCTGCTCGCCGTCGGTGGCCAGGTCCTTGTCCAGCAGCCCGTCCCGGTAGGGGTAGGACAGCGGCGCCCGGTAGATCTCCGGCGCGAACGGACCGAATCCGCTCTTGTAGGGCATCGATTTGGCGGTCAGCGCCATCGCCATGTTGGTGCGCCCGTGGTAGGCGTGGTCGAAGGCGACGACCGCGGGCTTGCGGGTGTAGGAGCGGGCGATCTTGACGGAGTTTTCGACCGCCTCGGCGCCCGAGTTGAACAGCACGGAGCGCTTCTCGCCGGATCCCGGGGTGATCCGGTTGAGTTGTTCGGCGACGGCGACGTACTGCTCGTAGGGCGTCACCATGAAGCACGTGTGGGTGAACTCGGCGACCTGGGCTCGCACGGCGTCGACGACGCGCGGCGACGAGTTGCCGATCGTGGTGACGGCGATGCCCGAACCCAGGTCGATGAGCCGGTTCCCGTCGACGTCCTCGACGATCCCGCCGCCGGCACGGGCGGCGAACACCGGCATGGCGACGCCGACACCGCGCGGCACCGCGGCGGCGCGCCGTTTGGTCAGTTCCAGCGATGCCGGACCGGGGATTTCGGTGACCAGCTGGCGAGTCTGCTCGAGGCTGGCCACGACGTCCTCCTCACCGCGGCGCGAGTGTCACGTCGCGAACAAAAGCGTATCTGGTCAGCCAGACCTCGGCCGACCTGTGAGCCGACAGCGCGGACGGGCACACTGGACCCTTACGAGAGAAATACCGAAACGAAAGACAGGTTGATGGAGAGTTTGGTCTTGTTCTTGCCGTTCCTGCTCATCATGGGCGGCTTCATGTACTTCGCATCGCGGCGGCAGCGACGCGCGATGCAAGCCACGATCGACCTGCACGAGTCATTAGAGCCCGGCGACCGGGTGCACACCACGTCCGGCCTGCAGGCCACCGTCGTCGCCATCGCCGACGACACCGTCGACCTCGAGATCGCGCCCGGCATCGTGACCACCTGGATGAAGCTGGCCGTCCGGGACCGGATCGAGCCGGAGGACGCCGAAGACTACGACGAAGACGACGAGGACTCCGCCGACGATCACCGGGTGACCGAGGATTCCTAGGGCGCCACGTAGGCTCTGTCGGGGTAGAAACCGATTCGCAAGGAGATATGAAGGAACGTGGCATCGTCTTCGGCGCCGGTGCACCCCGCCCGCTACCTGTCGGTCTTCTTGTTGTTGCTCGTCGGCGTCTATCTGCTGGTATTTCTGACCGGGGACAAGCGGGCCGCTCCCAAGCTCGGCATTGACCTGCAGGGCGGCACCCGCGTCACACTGACGGCACGCACTCCCGACGGTTCGCGCCCGAGCAGGGAGGCGTTGGCGCAGGCGCAGCAGATCATCAGCGCGCGCGTCAACGGGCTGGGCGTTTCCGGGTCGGAGGTCGTCGTCGACGGTGACAACCTGGTCATCACGGTGCCCGGGAACGACGGGAACGAGGCACGCAACCTGGGTCAGACCGCACGGCTCTACATCCGACCGGTGCTCAACGCGGTGCCGGCGCAGGGCGCCCGGCCCGCCGGTGGGGGAGCCACCGCCGCCGGATCCGCGCAAGGATCTCGCCGAGCGCATCGCGGACCAAAAAGCGTTGCGGCAGAGCACCAATCAGTACATTCAGACGATCGCGCTGGAAGTGCAGGCCAAACACTGCGACAAAGAGGACATCCTGGCCGGCAACGACGACCCGGCCCTGCCCCTGATTACCTGCTCGACCGACCACAAGATGGCCTACCTGCTGGCGCCGTCGATAATCAGCGGCGACCAGATCCAGGACGCCACATCGGGGATGAACCAGCGCGGGCTCGGTTACGTCGTCGACCTGCAATTCAAGACCGCGGCTGCAAACACCTGGGCCGACTTCACCGCCGCCCATATCGGTACCCAGACCGCGTTCACCCTGGACTCGCAGGTCGTCAGCGCCCCGATGATCCAGGAAGCCATCCCCGGCGGACGCACCCAGATCACCGGCGGTGACCCGCCGTTCACCGCGTCCACCGCGCGACAGCTGGCCAACGTTTTGAAGTACGGTTCGCTGCCGCTGTCCTTCGAATCGTCGGAGGCCCAAACGGTTTCCGCGACACTGGGTTTGACGTCCTTGCACGCGGGCCTGATCGCCGGTGCGATCGGGTTGGTCCTGGTGCTGCTGTATTCGTTGCTGTATTACCGCGTGCTGGGATTGCTCACGGCGTTGTCGCTAACCGCTTCCGGCGCAATGGTTTTCGCGATCCTGGTGTTGCTGGGCCGATATATCAACTACACCCTGGACCTGGCGGGTATCGCGGGTCTGATCATCGGTATCGGCACCACCGCCGACTCGTTCGTGGTGTTCTTCGAACGCATCAAAGACGAAATCCGCGAGGGCCGTTCGTTCCGGTCGGCGGTGCCACGAGGCTGGGTACGGGCGCGCAAGACCGTCGTATCGGGCAACGCGGTGACCTTCCTCGCCGCCGCGGTGCTGTACTTCCTGGCGATCGGCCAGGTCAAGGGATTCGCGTTTACCCTGGGGCTGACCACGATCCTCGACCTCGTGGTGGTGTTCTTGGTGACCTGGCCCCTGGTATACCTGGCGTCCAAGTCTCCGACGCTGGCCAAGCCGGCGTACAACGGCTTGGGGGCCGTTCAGCAGGTCGCCCGCGAACGCCGGGCTGCGTCGCACGTGAAGACGGGACAGGGATAGCGCGATGGCCGCCAAAGGCAAGACCGAAACGGACGCGGTCGAAATCACCGAAGCCACCGAAGGTGCCGTCGAGCTGACGTCCGGCGCCTCGGCCCAGCTGCCGCACCACAGCTTCATCACCCGGCTCTACACCGGCACCGGCGCGTTCGAGGTGATCGGGCGCCGCCGGCTCTGGTACGGGATCAGCGGCGCGATCGTCGCGGTGGCGATCGTCAGCATCATCCTGCGCGGCTTCACATTCGGGATCGACTTCAAGGGCGGCACCACGGTGTCGATGCCGCGCGGCACCGCGTCGGCCGCCGCGGTGTCCGATGTCTTCCGGAAGACGCTTGGCCGCGACGCGGAATCGGTGGTGATCGTCGGCAGCGGCGCGTCGGCCACGGTGCAGATTCGCTCGGAAACGCTGTCCAACGACCAGACGTCGAAACTGCGCAACGCGCTGTTCGATACGTTCCAGCCCAAGGGCACCGACGGTAAGCCCAGCAAGCAGGCCATCAGCGACTCGGCGGTGTCGGAAACCTGGGGCGACCAGATCACCGACAAGGCGCTCATCGCGCTGGTGGTGTTCGTGGCGCTGGTCAGCCTGTACATCACGGTTCGCTACGAGCGCTATATGGCCATCTCCGCGCTCACGACCATGTGTTTCGACCTCGCCGTCACCGCCGGCGTCTACTCGCTGGTGGGTTTCGAGGTCACCCCGGCCACGGTCATCGGCTGGCTGACGATCCTCGGGTTCTCCCTCTACGACACGGTCATCGTCTTCGACAAGGTCGAGGAGAACACGCACGGTTTCCAGCACACCACCCGGCGCACCTTTGCCGAGCAGGCCAACCTGGCGATCAACCAGACCTTCATGCGCTCGATCAACACCAGCCTGATCGGGGTGCTGCCGGTGCTGGCCCTGATGGTGGTGGCGGTGTGGCTGCTGGGCGTCGGCACGCTGAAGGACCTGGCGCTGGTGCAGCTGGTCGGCATCATCGTCGGCACCTACTCGTCGATCTTCTTCGCCACCCCGCTACTGGTCACGCTGCGCGAGCGCACCGAGCTGGTGCGCAGCCATACCCGCCGCGTGGTCCGACGGCGCAAGCCCTCGCACGAGGACACCGCCGACGAGCCGTCCGACGAGAGCGCGGAGCCGGCTGAGGTGGCCGAGTCGTCCCCGGCGACCGCCAAGCCCGCGTCGAACAAGCCGGCGCCGGGGGCGCGGCCGGTGCGGCCCACCGGTACCCGGCGCCCGACCGGCAAGCGAAACGCCGGCCGGCGGTAGTCAGGTGTGGGGCGGCCGGGGGAGCCTGACGGGATCGGCTGCCGTCGCTTTGGCCGTGATCCTCACGACGGCGTGCACGTTGACCGCGTGTTCGGGCAGCGCCGCCTCGCAGATCGACTACGTGGTCGACGGCGGCTTGCCCACCTACAACACCAACACCGTCGTCGGCGCCGCCTCGGCGGGCGCGCAGGCGTTCGCGCGCACGCTGACCGGCTTCGGGTATCACGGCCCCGACGGCCAGGTTGTTGCCGATCACGACTTCGGCACCATCTCGGTCGTCGGGGGTTCGCCGCTGGTGCTCGACTACCAGATCGCCGACAACGCCGTCTATTCCGACGGCAAGCCGGTGACCTGCGACGACCTGGTGCTGGCGTGGGCGGCGCAATCCGGGCGGTTCCCCGGGTTCGACGCCGCCACCCACGCCGGCTACGTCGACATCGCCAACATCGAGTGCTCGCCCGGGCAGAAGAAGGCGCGCGTGTCGTTCGTCCCGGACCGCAGCGTCGTCGACTACACGCAACTGTTCACGGCGACCTCGATGATGCCGTCGCACGTCATCGCCGACCAGCTGAACGGCGACGTGACCGCGGCGCTGCTCAACAACAACGCGGGCCTGGTCGCGCAGATCGCGAAGCTGTGGAACACCACCTGGGACCTCAAGCCCGGGGTCGACCTCAAGCGCTTCCCGTCGTCGGGGCCGTACAAGATCCAGTCGGTCCTGGATGGCGGCGCGGTGGTGCTCGTCGCGAACGACCGGTGGTGGGGCCCCAGGCCCATCACCAAACGGATCACCGTGTCGCCGCAGGCTCCCGACATCCAGGACCGCATCAACAACCACAGCGTGGACGTGGTCGACGTCGCGGCCGGGTCGTCGGGCACGCTGGCCACCCCGGACAACTACCAGCGCACCGATTCGCCGTCGGCCGGCATCGAGCAGCTGATCTTCGCACCGCAGGGACCGCTGGCGCAGGCGAAGGCGCGCCGGGCCGTGGCGCTGTGCACGCCGCGCGACACGATCGCACACGACGCCGGCGTGCCGATCGCCAATTCGCGGCTGTCCCCGGCCACCGATGACGCCATCGCCGCCGGCGACGGGGCCGCCGAGGCCGCGCCGTTCGGCAAGGCCGACGCGGTCGCCGCGCGCGCTGCCCTGGACGGCGCGCCGCTGACGGTGCGGATCGGCTACCACGGGCCCAATGCGCGGCTGGCGGTCACGATCGGGGAGATCACCAAATCGTGCGCCGCGGCCGGTATCACCGTCGTCAACCCCACGCTGGACGGCCCGGGCCCCCAGGCGCTCAAGGACGGAAAGATCGACGTGTTGCTGGCGAGCACCGGAGGCGCCGCGGGCAGCGGCTCGACGGGGTCGTCGGCGATGGACGCTTACGACCTGCATAGCGGCAACGGCAACAACCTGTCCGGCTACGCGAATCCCCAGATAGACGGCATAATCGGCGCGCTCGCGGTGTCCGCCGACCCCAGCGAGCGGATCAGGTTGCTCGCGGAGAGCGCCCCGGTGCTGTGGGGAGATTTGCCGACGTTGCCCCTGTACCGCCAACAGCGAACGCTGCTGATGTCGAAGAAAACGTATGCCGTGAGCACGAACCCAACACGCTGGGGGGCGGGTTGGAACATGGACAGATGGGCCCTAGTACAATAAAAGAGCGGTGACTAACGTCGGGGGGAAGACTTTGCTGGACAAGATCATCGCCTCGCTGACCCGGAACGTGGCCGACTTTCCCAAGCCCGGAGTCCAGTTCAAGGACCTCACCCCGCTATTCGCCGATCGGGACGCGCTCGCCGCGATCACCGACGCGTTGGCGGAGATCGCGGCCGGCGCTGACCTGGTGGCCGGCGTCGACTCCCGCGGATTCCTGGTGGCGGGGGCCGTCGCCGAGCGGTTGGGCACCGGCGTGCTGGCCATCCGCAAGGGCGGAAAACTACCGCCGCCGCTGCACGCCGAGGAGTACGACCTGGAATACGGCAGCGCCGTACTGGAAATCCCCGCCGACGGCATCGATCTGAACGGCCGCAACGTCGTCCTCGTCGACGACGTGCTGGCCACCGGGGGCACCCTCGCCGCCGCGACGCGCTTGCTCGAGCAGGCCGGGGCCAACGTGATCGCGGCAGTCGTCGTCTCCGAACTCGTCGAACTGGGTGGTCGCGAGGCCGTCGCGCCTTTGCCGGTACACAGCTTGAGCTGCGTCTAACCTGGCGGTTACGCGATATCCTCGATGTCGGAGGTGACCACCGTGGCGGACGACAAGGGCGTGGCGCAAGCCCTTGAGGCGCCCTTAGAGACGCCCGCGGAGCCGCCTCCGGTTCCCGAGGCGCCGGAGCCGCCGGCCGAAACTCTGAAGGCCCCCAGCAGCGCGTCGCGCCGCGTCCGCGCCCGGTTGGCCCGGCGGATGACCGCCCAGCGCAGCACCCTCAACCCCGTGCTCGAGCCCTTGGTGGCGGTGCATCGGGAGATCTACCCCAAGGCGAACGTCCAGCTGCTGCAGCGCGCCTTCGAGGTCGCCGACCAGCGCCACGCCTCCCAGTTGCGGCATTCGGGTGATCCCTACATCACCCACCCGCTGGCGGTCGCCAACATCCTGGCCGAATTGGGCATGGACACCACCACTTTGGTGGCCGCGCTGCTGCACGACACCGTGGAGGACACCGGTTACACGCTCGAGGCGTTGAGCGAGGAATTCGGCGAGGAGGTCGGCCATCTCGTCGACGGCGTAACCAAGCTGGACCGCGTGGTGCTGGGCACCGCCGCCGAGGGCGAGACCATCCGCAAGATGATCACCGCCATGGCACGCGATCCCCGCGTGTTGGTGATCAAGGTCGCCGACCGGCTGCACAACATGCGCACCATGCGTTTCCTGCCGCCGGAGAAGCAGGCCCGTAAGGCCCGCGAGACGCTGGAAGTCATTGCGCCGCTGGCACATCGGCTGGGTATGGCCAGCGTCAAGTGGGAACTGGAAGACCTGGCGTTCGCGATCCTGCACCCCAAGAAGTACGAGGAGATCGTCCGGTTGGTCGCCGGCCGCGCCCCGTCGCGGGACACCTACCTGGCCAAGGTCCGCTCCGAGATCGTCAACACGCTGAACGCGTCGAAAATCAAGGCGACGGTTGAGGGTCGGCCCAAGCACTACTGGTCGATCTATCAGAAGATGATCGTCAAGGGACGGGATTTCGACGACATCCACGACCTGGTCGGCATCCGCATCCTGTGCGACGAGATCCGCGACTGCTATGCCGCTGTCGGCGTGGTGCATTCGCTGTGGCAGCCGATGGCGGGACGGTTCAAGGACTACATCGCGCAGCCGAGATACGGCGTGTACCAGTCGCTGCACACCACCGTCGTCGGTCCCGAGGGCAAGCCGCTGGAGGTGCAGATCCGCACCAGCGACATGCACCGCACCGCCGAATTCGGCATCGCCGCGCACTGGCGGTACAAGGAAACCAAGGGCCGCAACGGACTTCCGCATCCGCACGCCTCCGCCGAGATCGACGACATGGCGTGGATGCGGCAACTGCTCGACTGGCAACGGGAGGCCGCGGACCCGGGCGAGTTCCTGGAGTCGCTGCGCTACGACCTTGCGGTGCAAGAGATCTTCGTGTTCACCCCCAAGGGGGATGTCATCACCTTGCCGACCGGGTCGACCCCGGTGGACTTCGCCTACGCGGTGCACACCGAGGTCGGCCACCGCTGCATCGGCGCGCGGGTGAACGGGCGCCTGGTGGCGCTGGAGCGCAAGCTCGAAAACGGGGAAGTCGTCGAGGTTTTCACCTCCAAGGCGCCCAATGCGGGGCCGTCGCGCGACTGGCAGCAGTTCGTGGTCTCGCCGCGCGCCAAGACGAAGATACGGCAGTGGTTCGCCAAGGAACGGCGTGAGGAGGCGTTGGAGGCCGGCAAGGAGGCGATGGCCCGCGAGGTACGCCGCGGCGGACTTCCCTTGCAGCGCTTGGTGAATGGTGAGTCGATGGCCGCGGTCGCCCGCGAATTGCACTACACCGACGTGTCGGCGCTGTACACCGCGATCGGTGAGGGACACGTATCGGCCCGCCACGTCGTGCAGCGGCTGCTCGCCGAGCTCGGCGGGATCGATCAGGCCGAAGAGGAGCTGGCCGAGCGGTCGACGCCGACGACCATGCTGCGACGCCCGCGCAGCACGGACGATGTCGGGGTCTCGGTTCCCGGAGCCCCGGGTGTGCTGACCAAGCTGGCCAAGTGCTGCACGCCGGTGCCCGGCGATCAGATCATGGGCTTCGTCACGCGCGGCGGCGGGGTGAGCGTGCACCGCACCGACTGCACCAACGCGGCGTCGCTGCAGCAGCAGGCCGAGCGCATCGTCGAGGTGCTGTGGGCGCCGTCGCCGTCGTCGGTGTTTTTGGTGGCCATCCAGGTCGAGGCGCTCGACCGGCACCGGCTGCTCTCGGACGTGACGCGGGTGCTGGCCGACGAGAAGGTGAACATCCTGTCGGCGTCGGTCACCACCTCCGGCGACCGGGTCGCGATCAGCCGGTTCACCTTCGAGATGGGCGACCCCAAACACCTGGGGCATCTGCTCAACGTGGTGCGCAACGTCGAGGGCGTCTACGACGTCTACCGCGTGACATCTGCTGCTTAAAGGCGGCCTAAGGCCTAGCCCGCCGACGGCTCAGCCCACGCGCACCGAGGTGATGGTGACGGTGCTGGCTGGCATGCCCTCCTCCCGATTGCCGGCGATGCCCCCCTTGGCGATCTTGTCGATCGTCGCCAGGCCCGCTTCGTCGATCGTGCCCAGCACCGTGTAGATCGGCTCCATGTCGGTGTCCTTGAACACCAGGTTGAACTGGCTGCCGTTGGTGTTGGGCCCGTTGTTGGCCATGGTGATGGTGCCGCGCGGATAGACCACGGTCGCCCTGAGCGCGGGATCGCCGGCCGGGTATTGATTGGCGGGGTATTCGTCGGCGAATTCGTAGCCGGGCCCACCGGTGCCCTCGTTGTCGGGGCCGCCGCACAGCAACAGGGCCCCGTCCGCCATGTTGGTCAGCCGGCCGCACTCGGTGTTGTCGAAGAATTGTTGCCGCACCAGGCTGGTGAAGCTGTTCACCGCGCACGGCGACTTGTCGTTAGCGAGCCGGATGCCGATGTTCCCGAAATTGGTGGAGATGGTCGCGGGGATCTCGGCGGGCTCGGTGGACACCCTGCCGGCCGGGGGCGGGGTGACGGGCTTGCTCGCCGGGTCCGGCGCGGCGGGGTACTGGCAGTTGGCGCCCAGGTCCGCGGGCGGAGCGAACGCCGGGAGCGGCGGCACGCTCGGGGCGACCGACTCCGACGGTTTGGGGGTCCGGGCGCGGTTCGTTGGCCTGCCCCCCGTGGGCGCCGTGGACGCCGCGCTGTTTTTCGCGGGGGCATCGCTGTGCGTCACCAGCGCGATGACCAGGGCCGTCACCGCCGCGAGCGCCAGCACCGACGCACCGACGATGCCCAAGACCAGACGCCGCGAGTGCGTCGGCGGGTGATACGCCAGCCGCGGGTCGACCTGGCCTGCCGGCGCGGACGGCACCGGAGCGGACGGCGCGGGTGGGGGCGGCACCGGTGTTCGCGACGACGGCGCCGGGCCGGGCGCGGCCATGATGCCCGTGCCGACCAGCGCGGCTTTGGCGTCCTCCGCCAGTTCGATCGCGCTCTGGTATCGCTCGTCGACGTCCTTCGCCATTCCCTTAGCGACCACCGCATCGAGGGCCGCCGGCACGTCGGGGGCGGTGATGGAGGCTCGCGGCGGCGCGGTGTTCAGGTGCCCGTTGAGCTGCTCTTCGAGGCTGTCGCCCGGGAACGGACGGATGCCGGTCAAGGACTCGTGCAGCACGCAGGCCAACGAATACACGTCGGCGCGGTGGTCGGTGCTGCCGCGGAAACGCTCGGGCGCCATGTACGCCACGGTGCCCATCGTGTGCCCGGTGTGGGTGAGCGCGGTGTCGGCGGCGGTGCGCGCGATCCCGAAGTCGATCAGGTAGACGAAATCTCGCGCGTTGGTGAGCAAGATGTTCGTCGGCTTGATATCGCGATGGATCAACCCCACCTGGTGCGCGCTATCCAGCGCCGCCGCAACCTGTTCGATCACCGCGACCGCGCGCTGCGGGCTGAGCCGCCCGCCGTTCTCCTCGATGTACTGCGCCAGGTCGCGGCCCTCGATCAGCCGCATGTCGACGTACAGCTGACCGTCGATCTCGCCGTAATTGTGGATGGGCACCACGTGTGGGTCGTTGAGGCTTGCCGCGATGCGTGCCTCGCGCCGGAAGCGTTCCTGGAACTCGGCGTCCTGGGCGAGATGGGTGGGCAGCACCTTGAGGGCCACTACCCGGTCGGTGCTGGCGTCGTAGGCGCGAAAGACTTGTCCCATCCCGCCGCGACCCAGGACATCCAGCAACTGGTAATGGCCGAATGATTCCTTCCCCACGCAACGACCATAAACTTTCGACCGCGCCGGTCATGCGAATCGCGCCAACAAGGCGTGATTAATGTTGCGCCGCTTGAGGGTTTAGTCCAGCAGCAGCGACTTGATGGTGACCTCGCTGTTGGGCGCCCCGTCCTCGCCGCCGCCGGAGACGCCGGCCTTGGCGATCTTGTCCAGAGTCGCCAGCCCGTCGGCCTGGATGGTGCCGAAGACGGTGTATTGCGGCGGTAGCTGAGAGTCCTTGTAGACCATGAAGAATTGGCTGCCGTTGGTGCCCGGTCCGGCGTTAGCCATGGCCAGCGTGCCGCGCGGGTAGACGACCGGCTCCCGCAGCTTCGGATCGTTCGGCGGGTACTGGTCGGTCGGGTACTCGTTGGCGAATTGGTAGCCGGGGCCGCCGCTGCCGTCGCCCTTGGGGTCGCCGCATTGCAGGACGGCCAACGTGTCCGAGGTGGTCAGCCGGTGGCATTTGGTGTTGTCGAAGTATTTCTGGCCGATCAGGCTCGCGAAACTGTTGACCGCGCAAGGTGATTCGTTGTTGGCCAACATCAAGCCAATATTGCCCTGACTGGTTGCCATGCTGGCGCTGACTTGGGCCGGGTCGGTCGGAATCTTGCCGGTGCGCGGCGGCTTGACCGGCTTGGCGGCCGGTTCCGGCGACGCCGGGTACTGACAGTTGGCGCCGGTGGTGGCCGTCGGCTTGAACGGTGGCAACGGCGGAACCTGGCCGGGCTGCGGAGCGCCCGTCGTGGCCGGCGCCGAGCTGCTGGCCGGGGTGGTCGTGGCGGCGGTGGTGTTCTTGTGCTCGCTTTTGCTGTTGACCACGGCGATCACCACGGCGGCGACGATCGCCACCGCGACGATCGAGCCACCTGCGATGAGCGCGATCCGCCGCCGTCTGGCTTGCTTTTGGCGGCGCTCCAGCTGCCGTTCGAGTTTGCGCTTGGCGTTCGCTCGTCGCTGTTCGTTGGTCGGCACGGCCGGTATGCCTCCATGGTTGCTTCAGTCGGGGCCAACTTGCCTGCTCAGGCTAATGTGGGCGCGGTGCCCGGTGTCAACCGGGCCCCGTGGGAAACTGGGAACCGTGTTGATCACCGGATTTCCCGCCGGGGTGTTGCAGTGCAACTGCTACGTGCTGGCCGAGCGGCCCGGAACGGATTGCGTCATCGTCGACCCGGGACAGCGGGCGATGGGCCCGCTGCGGCGCATCCTCGATGAGAACCGGCTGACTCCGGCGGCGGTGTTGCTCACCCACGGCCACATCGACCACATGTGGTCCGCGCAGAAGGTTTCCGACACGTTCGGCTGCCCGACCTACATCCATCCCGAGGACCGGTTCATGCTGAGAGACCCGATCTACGGCCTGGGCCCGCGGCTGGCCCAGGTGGTGGCCGGTGCGTTCTTCCGCGAGCCCAAGCAGGTGGTCGAGCTGGACCGCGACGGCGACAAGATCGACCTGGGCAGCGTGACGGTCAACGTCGATCACACACCCGGGCACACCCGCGGATCGGTGGTGTTCCGGGTCGCGGAGGATACCGACGCAAAAAACTACGTGTTCACGGGAGACACGCTCTTCGAGCGCTCGATCGGGCGCACCGACCTGTTCGGGGGCAGCGGCCGCGACTTGCTGACCTCGATCGTCGACAAACTGCTGGTGCTCGACGACGCGACCGTAGTGCTGCCGGGGCACGGCCCGTCCACCACGATCGGTGCCGAGCGGCGTTTCAACCCGTTCCTCGAAGGCCTGAGCTCGTGACGGAGTTTGTCGCCCCCAAGGGCGTGCCGGACTACATCCCGCCGGAGTCGGCGCAGTTCGTCGCCGTGCGCGACGGCCTGCTCGCCGCGGCGCGCCGGGCCGGTTACGGCGACGTCGAGCTGCCCATTTTCGAAGACACCGCGCTGTTCGCCCGCGGCGTCGGCGAATCCACCGACGTGGTGTCCAAGGAGATGTACACCTTCGCCGACCGCGGTAACCGCTCGGTGACGCTGCGGCCCGAGGGCACGGCCTCGGTGGTGCGGGCGGTAATCGAACACGGCCTGGACCGCGGCGCGCTGCCGGTGAAGCTGTGTTACGCGGGCCCGTTCTTCCGCTACGAGCGTCCGCAGGCCGGCCGCTATCGCCAGCTGCAGCAGGTGGGAGTGGAGGCGATCGGTGTCGACGATCCGGCGCTGGACGCCGAAGTGATCGCCGTCGCCGACGCCGGGTTCCGCTCGCTGGGGCTGGATGAGTTCCGGCTGGAGATCACCTCGCTGGGCGACGACAGCTGCCGCCCGCAGTATCGGGAACTGTTGCAGGACTTCCTGTTTGGGCTCGACCTCGACGAGGAGACCCGGCGGCGGGCCGAGCTCAATCCGTTGCGGGTGCTCGACGACAAACGTCCCGAGGTGCGCGCGATGACGGCCGACGCGCCGGTGTTGCTCGATCACCTCTCCGATGTGGCCAAGCAGCATTTCGACAGCGTGCTGGCGCACCTGGACGCGCTGGGCGTGCCATACGTCCTCAACCCCCGCATGGTGCGCGGGCTGGACTACTACACCAAAACCACGTTCGAGTTCGTGCACGACGGCCTGGGCGCGCAATCCGGCATCGGCGGCGGCGGCCGCTACGACGGCCTGATGCGCGAGCTGGGCGGACAAGACCTGTCCGGCATCGGGTTTGGGCTCGGCGTGGACCGGACCCTGCTGGCGTTGCGGGCCGAGGGCAAGAGTGTGGGGGAGGCGACGCGCTGCGACGTGTTCTGTGTGCCGCTGAGCGAGCCGGCCAAGCTGCGGCTCGCGGTGCTGGCCGGGCAGCTGCGCGCGTCCGGCGTCCGCGTCGACATGGCCTACGGCGACCGCGGGCTCAAGGGCGCGATGCGCGCGGCGGACCGTTCCGGTGCCCGCCTCGCGCTGGTCGCGGGGGAGCGTGATCTCGACGCCGGGACCATCGGCGTCAAGGACCTCGGCTCGGGTGAGCAGGTATCGGTGCCGGTGGATTCGGTTGTCGCCGAGGTACTTTCGCGCTTCGGGCACCGCAAATGACCGACAAGGGACTACGAACCATGGACCTGGTGTGCCCCGAGGGGCACGTCGCCGGCCAATTGATCCAGAGCATTGCGCCCCGGTCCATCGGGATCGAGCTACCCGGCGAAGCGTGCGAGGACTGGCCGCGCGGCGGCGACAAAATGTACACACTCCTGACTTGCCCCGGATGTAACCGGCGGGTTTATGGATCGACGGAAGCGATCCAAGAGAGGGCCACCTGGCAGTCGGAGATCGAATCCGAGCCGCAATGCAGATACGCGCTGCGCTACCTGGAGGACGGCCTAACTTAGCCGGATCGCGAAATTGACGGCCGGCATAGGTGCGGACGTTTGGCGCGTTTGTTTTTGGCGTTGAGATGCCGCAAGGGGTGGGTCCAAAAGCGCGCAAACGTGACGAATAGCGAAGGCTGGAGAAACGGCTTATTCCGGCGGACGCACGACCGTGGAATACTTGGCTCTGAACCGATCCCCCCAGGTCTCTAGGCGTTTTCAGTCGGAAGGGGCAACGGCAGTGATAACCGAACAAGCAACCACATTCGCTCGCATGTTCAGGGGCTACGATCCGGCCGCGGTTGATGCCTATATCGAGAAGTCGATCACCAAGCAGCAGTTGTTGTTCGAGGAAGTCGAGAGCCTGAGGGAGCGGCTAAAAGAATCCTGCGATGAAGCAGCCGCGCTGCGGATCGAGGTCACCGTCCTCAGGGATGAGGTCGCCGCCCTTACCGACAGTTCACCGGCGCCGTACGCGATGCAACAGCGGATCGCCGCGATGCTGCAGCGCACGATCAACGAGGTTTCCGAGATGCAAGCCGAGGCGCGCGCCGAGTCAGAGGCGCTGATCGCCGCGGCCGAAGCCAAGAACGAGGCCGCGCAGCGAAAATACACGGAGCTGTTGGCGGATATCGCCGCGCAGCGAAAAGCCCTCGACGCCGAATACGAGGAAACCAAAAAGAAGCAAGACGCCGAACTGGCCGCGATGCGCGCCGAAGCGCAATCGGCGATCGAGGACGCATGGAACGCCGCCCGGCGGGAGCATGAGCAGCTGCTCGCCGACGCCAAGCAGGGGGCTGATCAGTATCGTGAGCAGGCCCGGCGGACGGTCGACGAGGCGAGCCAGCAACGAATCAAGATCCTCGAGCAATTGGTTGGCGTGTACCGCGGCCTGGAAGGGTTTCCGGCCGCTCTTGAGTCGGCATACCAAGAGCGACAGAATCCGCCGGAGGCCAGCGTCGTGGTCCCGTTGGATCCCAACATCAGTCGCCTGCCCGCCGGCTTCTAGGCCCAAGCCGCGAGCCGGCTTGACTGCGTATCGAACGAGTGTTCGAATGGATGGATGCGGTGGGCTACCCAGGCCGTCGCGGTCAACGGCCAACCCGTCGACGACGGCGCCCTGCCCGGGCTACAGCGGATCGGCTTCGTCCGAAGCGTGCGCGCGCCGCAGTTCGACGGGATCACCTTTCACGAGGTGCTGTGCAAGTCCGCGCTGAACAAGATCCCGGACGAGGCGGCGCTGCCGTTCCGCTACACCGTCAACGGCTACCGCGGCTGCTCGCACGCCTGCCGCTACTGCTTCGCGCGCCCTACCCATGAATACCTGGAATTCGACTGCGGCACCGACTTCGACACCCAGGTGGTGGTCAAGACCAACGTCGCCGACGTGCTGCGCCGCGAGCTGCGCCGCCCGTCGTGGCGGCGCGAGACCGTCGCGCTGGGCACCAACACCGATCCCTACCAGCGCGCCGAGGGCCGCTATGCGCTGATGCCGGGCATCATCGGCGCCCTCGCCGACTCCGGCACGCCGCTGTCGATCCTGACCAAGGGCACGCTGCTGCGCCGCGACCTGCCCCTGATCTCCGAAGCTGCCCAACACGTTGCGGTATCGGTCGCGGTGTCGCTGGCGGTGGCCGAGCCCGAACTACACCGCGACGTCGAACCCGGCACCCCGACGCCGCAGGCGCGCCTGGGCCTCATCGCCGCGATCCGCGATGCCGGCCTGGACTGCCACGTGATGGTCGCGCCGGTACTGCCGCATCTCACCGATTCCGTCGAGCACCTCGACGGGCTGCTTGGCCAGATCGCGGCCGCGGGGGCCACCGGCGTCACGGTCTTCGGCCTGCACCTGCGTGGCTCGACGCGCGGCTGGTTCATGTCGTGGCTGGCCCGCTCGCATCCCGAATTGGTCGGCCGCTACCGCGACCTCTACCGCCGCGGCGCCTACCTGCCGGCCAGCTACCGCGACATGTTGCGCGAACGCGCCGCGCCGCTGATCGCCAAGCATCGGCTCGGCGGCGACCACCGCCCGGCCCCGCGGGCCGCCTCGCCCGCGGTCGCGGAACCCGTTCAGCCGACGCTGTTTTAGGCCGGCTTGTCGCCACGCGGCTTGGTGAGCGTGAACTGGTCGACGACGGTGACCGCGCCGAACAACCCGCTCAACGCGTAATACGTGGCCTTGATCGAGGTGTTGCCGCCGGGTTGTCCCGGATCGACGTCGAAAGCCACGAACCCGTAAGGGTGGTCGCGGTCGCGGAATGCCGACCACGGCGCATCTTCGATCGCATAGATCGGTGGCTTGCGCCCGATCGCCGGATCGAACGCGCCGACCCCCGTCAACACGCGGCACAGCGGCTGGGCGAAGAACAGGCCGTTGGACGGCGCGGAGGTGCCGCCCCCACCAATGACGAGGTGCACCGTGCCCCGCGTCGCGTCGATGAGATCGGAACGGGTGTCGACGGGCCTCGGTGTCCGGGTATCGGTGCCCAGCGTTCCGCGCAGCGGATGCGACCGTTCGTAGTGGTGTTCGTGGCCGCACAGCACCAGATCGACTTGGAACTGATCGAACAACGGTAGCCATTCCTCGCGGATGCCGAGGTCGGCGCCGTTGCGGCGGTCGGCGGTGGAGATCGCCGTCTGATGCATGCAGACAACCACCCAGTCGATATCGTGGTCGCGCCGCGCCGCGGCGAGTTCGCCTGCGAGCCAGCGCTTTTGCTCGCCACCGGAGTAGCCGTGCACATAGAAGTTGCCGCCGTCCTGGAAGGCGACGTCGTCGTTGTTGAGGCTGATCACGCGCACCGAGCCGGCGGTGAAGGAGTACCACATGCCGCGCATCTGTAGGCCGGATCCCGAATCGGGCACCTGGAAGTACGTTTGATACGCGCCGTAACCGATTGGGCCGTTGCCCAATTCGTTTTCGTGATTGCCCGCCGCGGGCATCCACGGCCGATAGCGCGCTGAGCGGGTGTTGTTCTCGAACCAGTTCGACCAGGTGCGGACTCGGTCCTGCGCCAGGTTGGCGTAGCACAGGTCGCCGTTGACCAGGTTGAACAGCGGGCCGAGTCGTTCGATCGCCAGCGTGGTGTCGCCGGACGCGGGTGAACCGATGTTGTCGGTGCCGTAGCCGCCGTTGGGTAGCTTGTCCAGTGTCGGCGTGGACTGATCGCCGAAGCTGGTGAAGCGCAACGTCTTTCGCCCCACCGGCGCGGTGCGCACCGTGCCGGGTTCCGGTTCGGCGCCGTCGTGGATCGCGGCGTAGACGTAGTCGGTATCCGGGGTGAGGTTCGTCAGGTGGGCGTGGTTGACGCGAACTTCGGTGTTGGACTTGGCGTCCCGATACGTGCGCGTTTCGGCCGCCACGGTGTGACCGAATCCCGACGCCGGGGTGCCCAGCATGACGCGCGGATTGCGGACGGCCTCGGTGCTGTGCCACGACACCACCACCTCGGTGGCGGCGTTCTTGCCGAATTGCAGGTGCAGGCCGGCCACGGGCGGCGCCCCGCCGCGATCCGGCTGATACCACAGCGCGGGGCCCCGGGGCTGCGAGTGGCCAGACCACAGCAGCGCGGCCCCGCCGACCCCGTCGCCGCCGAGCACCGCCGAGGCCGCGGTCGAGGTGAGCAGCCGGCGGCGGCTGATGCCGCCGGCCCGCTGCGGGTCGTCGCTCATGGTTGCTTCATACCCGAGCCGGGCGACCTAGTGGCGATGCGGTTCGAGCAGTCCGGCTTGGCCTTTGGCCGGCGGGCGCGCCGCGAGCCACTCGCGGGTGGCCGCGTGCGACCGCTCGATAAGCATCGCCCCGTGCGAGAAGTCGGCTCCCGACGTGGCGACCGGGCATAGCGGCCGGATCACGCGGATGTCGACGTCGTGTTCGAAGCGCTCGATGTCGACGGCCAGGCGGTGGTTGACGGCGAGGGTCATGGCGTGCAGCGCCATATTCACCGCCGTCTTGGGTGCCGCGGGCAGGTCGCACGAGTAGCCGGTCGGCAGCACCCAGATCCGGTCGGCGCCGAGCTGGACGGCGTGCGAGATCGGGGTGTTGTTCACCACGCCGCCGTCCATCAGGTGGCGGCCGTCGATGCGCACCGGCGGAAAAACGCCGGGGATGGCGGCGCTGGCGGCGATCGCGTCGACGGCGTCGCCCGACGACAGCCGCACATCGGTGCCGGAGATGACGTCGGTGGCCACCACGTGCAGGGGGACGGGCGCCTCCTCGAGACGCTCGAACTCCAATTTGTCGGCGAGCAGGTGCCGCAAACCGGTGTTGGGGACCAGGTGGGACCGCCGACCGAGCATGCCCAACACCCCGGCCAGCGGATGGGTGGGGAAGATGTCCCGCCGCGACAGCGACACCCACAGGTCGGCGAGGCCGCGAATCCCGGCGGCGTCGGGCCGCGACGCGATCCACCCGCCGTTGACCGCGCCGACGGACGTGCCGACGATCAGGTCGGGCGATTCCCCTTCGTCGGCCAGGGCGAGCAGCATCCCGACATGGATCGCTCCCAGGCTGGCGCCGCCGGACAACACGAATGCGGTGGGCACAGATGCATCGTAGGGACTTCCGGGTCAAATTCCTGGGGTAACGGATCCGGTAGCGTTTTCGATATGACCAACGTGCGAAATGTGACCAGCGTGGTCGCCGCGGCAACGTTTGCGGCAGCTGCAGCAGTGGCTGTCACGCCCGCGACCTCCTATGCGGATCCGGCCGGCCATCAGGTGACGTACACCGTGTCGAGCCCCAACAATCTGACCGCCACCGTCAACTACGTGAACGCCGATCCGCCCAGCCAGGCCGCCTACAACGCGGACCCGTCGAAGTTCATGACCAGCGTGCAGGCTCCGCTCAGCGGTGGAACGCCGGTCACCTACACCGTCACCTTGGCGAACCCGACGCAGTGGGCGAGCATCAGCGCCAGCGGCATGCTGCATTGGCCGGATTCGGGCAATGGTCCGGCCTCATTCCACTGCGAGATCGCCGTGGACGGCCAGGTGGTCGCGCAGCAGGACGCGACCACCACCGTCACCTGCGCGGCCAAGCCGGGCTAGCCGAGGTTCGTGGCGGCGAAGGTGTCGCACTGGTGCGGGTCACCGGTCTGATACCCGACGGTGAACCACTTCTGCCGTTGCGCGGCGGACCCGTGCGTCCACGACTCCGGGTTGACGCGCCCGGTCGTCTCCCGCTGGATGCGGTCATCGCCCACCGACGCGGCGGCTGAGAGCGCGTCGGCAATGTCCTTGTCGCTCAACGGCTGCAGGTACGGCACGCCGGTGCTTTCCTGCTTGACCGTCGACGCGTAGTGCGCCCAGATGCCGGCGTAGCAGTCCGCCTGTAACTCGGTGCGCACGCCGTTGCCGCCGGCGCCCTGCGCGCCCTGCTGGGAGCGGCCCAGGACCCCCTGCAGCTGTTGCACGTGATGGCCGTATTCGTGGGCGACCACGTACTCCTGCGCGAATGGTCCACCGCTGGAACCGAATTTGTCGACCAGCTCCTGGAAGAAGTCGGTGTCGAAGTACGCGGTCTGATCGACCGGGCAATAGAACGGCCCGACCGCGGTGGTGGCCGCGCCGCAGCCGGTCTCCACCTGGCCGGTGAACAGCCGCACGCGCGGGCGGGTGTAGCCCGGCATCAGCTGATGCCAGACCGCGTCCACCGAATTGCCGGTGGCGATCACGCGGCACTGCACGTACTTGTTGGCGTCGGCGCCGGTCTTGCACTGGCCCAGGTCGAACCCGGGCGCCGAGTAGCCGCCGGTGTTCATCTGCTGGGAGTTCATCACGCGGCCGGGGTCGACGCCGAAGAACAACGCCGCGAGCAGGATCAGGAGCCCGACGCCGCCGCCCCCGACGGCCATGCCCATGCCGCCCATACCGCCCGACGACGACGCGGTGCTGGTGTCGATCTGCATACCCTCGTTGAAGGTCATCGCACCCTCCTAATGCTGCTGGGCCGCGCGCGCATCGGTATAGCTACGCAGATTACGCAGAAACCGGCGCAGGCCCAGGTTCAGCAGCGGCCCGGCGAACAACATCGCCAGCCGCGCCGGCCCGGCCGGCTGCTGCGCCATGGTCCAGGTCAGCCGGCAGCCACCGGGAATGACTTCCACCCGGTAATCTTCGGCGAACGCGGCCACCGACCGCGTCGAGCACTCGTTGAACCGAAACGCCATGTGGCTAAACGGTTCCCACGCGATGAACTCCTCGTCGCCGACGATGCCACCGCGCATCTCGACGACGCGGGTGGTGCCGACGCCGCGCGGCTCGGGACTGGTCCAGGTCACCTTGGTGATCACCGGGGCCCAGCGCGGCCAGGACTCGGCGTCGGCGAGCACCTCGAACAGCTGCTCGGGTGTGATGGCGAGGTCGACACTGTTGCGGAATCGGAATGGCGCGTTCTCGATGAAGCTGAGGTCGACGCGCTCGCAGGCGTACATGGCCTCTAACCTAGCCCGGACCGTCGCTGGCGGCGGCCAGCAGCGGCACCAGGATGTCGCTGATCGGCGTGGCCAGGTCGTGGGCGCGGGCCTTGCGGATGATCACCTCATTGCGGATCTCCCACTCCAGCCGCCGGCCGTTTTCCGCGTCGGCCAGCATCGAGGTGCTCATGTCTTCGGGAACATGACGAAACATCTCGACCAACTCGTCGACCACGCCGTCCGGCAGTCTGGCGCCCTCGGCCCGCGCGACGGCCAGGCATTCGGCGACGTAGCGCCGGGACAACGCGGCGACGTCCTCGCGGCGGAACATGGCCGAGCGCCGCCGTGACAGCACCATGAACCCGGCCAGCGCGTTGGTGAGCAGCTTGCGCCAGGCCCCCGTGAGGAAGTCGGGGTGGCACTCCACGTGGCAGCCGGCGCCGCGCAGCAGCTCGGCGACGCTCTCGGCCGCGGGCCCGGAGGGCAGCACCAGCCGGGCCTCGGTGCGCAATCGCACCCAGCCGTCGGGCTGGGTCTCGGCCGAATACCACACGATGCCCGGGATTACGGGGGAGGAAGGGCAGTGCGGCTTGACCTGGTCGACCTGCTCGACACCGTTTTGCAGGACGGCGACGATGGTGTGCTCGTCGCACAGCCGCGCCAGCCAGCCGGCCGCCTCGTCGTTCTGGGTGGCCTTGACCGCCAGCACGACCACGTCGACCGTGCCCGTGATCTCGGCGGGATCGGTGAGCACCGGGCCGGGCACCACGATCGGCTCTTCGCCGTCGGGCCGCAGCTCGATGCCGTCGCGGGGAGTGTGGCCGCAGACCAGGACCGAATGTCCGGCCTTGTGGAGCAGCGCGGCGACCGTCGTGCCGACGGCGCCGGGACCGACGAGTGCGATGGTGGTGGCGATAGGACCGAAAATACCTGCTCTAGACTGGTCACTCGTCCAAAGCCTGCTGAAAGGGAGTGTTTGTGCTGCGCAGCCACGCCGCTGGTTCGCTACGGGCTAGCGACGCCGGACAGCAGGTGACGTTGGCCGGCTGGGTGGCGCGCCGCCGCGACCACGGCGGTGTCATCTTCATCGATCTGCGCGACGCCTCCGGTGTGGCGCAGGTCGTGTTCCGCGTCCCCGACGTACTGGCCCAGGCGCACCGGCTGCGCGCCGAGTTCTGCATCGCGGTCGACGGCGTCGTGGAGATCCGCCCGGAAGGCAACGCCAACACCGAGATAGCCACCGGCGAGATCGAGGTCAACGTGACCTCGCTGACCGTGCTCGGCGAGAGCGCCCCGCTGCCGTTCCAGCTCGACGAGCCCGCCGGCGAGGAGCTGCGGTTGAAGTACCGCTACCTCGACCTGCGCCGGGACGGCCCGGCCGGGGCAATTCGGTTGCGCTCCAAGGTGAATGCGGCCGCCCGCGCGGTGCTGGATCGCCACGACTTCGTCGAGATCGAGACCCCGACCATCACCCGATCGACACCCGAGGGCGCGCGCGACTTCCTGGTGCCGGCCCGCCTGCACCCGGGTTCGTTCTACGCCCTGCCGCAAAGCCCGCAGCTGTTCAAGCAGCTGCTGATGGTGGCCGGGATGGAGCGCTACTACCAGATCGCCCGCTGCTACCGCGACGAGGATTTCCGCGCGGACCGGCAGCCGGAGTTCACCCAGCTCGACATGGAGATGAGCTTCGTCGACGCCGAAGACGTGATCGCGATCTCCGAAGAGATCCTGGCCGCGCTGTGGGAGCTGATCGGCTACCGGCTTCCGACCCCGATCCCGCGGATCACCTACGCCGACGCCATGCGACGGTTCGGCTCCGACAAACCCGACATGCGGTTCGGGCTGGAGCTCGTCGAGTGCGGAGAGTTCTTCAAGGACACCACGTTTCGGGTTTTCCAGGCCCCGTATGTCGGCGCGGTGGTGATGCCCGGCGGGGCTTCGCAGCCGCGCCGCACGCTGGACGGCTGGCAGGAGTGGGCCAAACAGCGCGGGCACCGCGGGCTGGCCTACGTGCTGGTCGGAGACGACGGCACGCTGGGCGGCCCGGTGGCCAAGAACCTCAGCGAGCGGGAACGCGACGGCCTGGCCGCGCACGTCGGCGCCAAGCCGGGGGACTGCGTCTTCTTCTCGGCGGGCCCGGCGAAGTCGTCGCGAGCGCTGTTGGGCGCCGCTCGCGGCGAGATCGCAAGCCGGCTCGACATGATCGACCCGAACGCGTGGGCGTTCGTCTGGGTTGTCGACCCGCCGCTGTTCGAGCCCGCCGAAGAGGCGACCGCCGCCGGCGACGTGGCGGTCGGCTCCGGAGCGTGGACCGCGGTGCACCACGCGTTCACCTCGCCCAAGCCCGAGCACGAGGACGCGGTCGACAGCGATCCCGGCAGTGTGCTGGCCGACGCGTACGACATCGTGTGCAACGGCAACGAGATCGGCGGTGGCTCGATCCGTATCCATCGCCGCGACGTCCAGGAACGCGTGTTCGCGGTGATGGGCCTGGACAAGGCCGAGGCGGAGGAGAAGTTCGGATTCCTGTTGGAGGCGTTCATGTTTGGCGCGCCGCCGCACGGCGGCATCGCCTTCGGCTGGGACCGGATCAACGCGCTGCTGTCCGGCGTCGACTCCATCCGCGAGGTGATCGCCTTCCCGAAGACCGGCGGCGGTGTCGACCCGCTGACCGACGCGCCGGCGCCGATCACGGCCCAGCAGCGCAAGGAATCCGGAATAGACGCCAAGCCGGAACCCGCCTAACGCGTGCGTCGGCCCGCCACCTGTTTCAAGGTGGCGGGCTTTGCGCGCCTTACACTTTCCGGGTCTGTACCGGCGCGTGATTGGGCGGTGCGACCGGCGGGTGGGGGTGCGTGCGTGCCGGCGCATCGGTGACGACCGTCTTGCCGTTGGTGCACGTGACGAGCTTGCCGCCGACGATGACGCCCTGGCCCTCGTCGATCGGGATGTCGTAGCCGTCCGGGTCGGTGTAGTGGCATCCGCCGCTCGGGCCGGTGGGCCCGTTGGGCTCGGCATACGCGGTGGCGGGGGCCAACGCGACAATGGCCAGCGCGCCGAAGAGCGTCGCGGCGTACCGAAAGCGAGTGCGTTTCCGGCTGGTTGATGTGTTCTTCATGGTGATCTCCCTTAGGTTGTCGCCGCCCGTTTTGGGCCGCGTTCATCGACTAGGGGCAACGAGGAGCACAAAAATGGACACTTTCTTGGTTCGGGAGTGCGGAATAGACGCCAAACCGGAAAAGGTTGACCAGGCATGACCCAAGGCATCCCTGACACCGACACCATCAACGCGTTCAACAGCGGCATCGTCGACGAGTTCCGCGCCAACGACGGAAAGGTCGGCGGCCAATTCGCCGGTGCCAACCTGTTGCTGCTCACCACGACGGGCGCCAAGTCCGGCAAGAAGCGGACGTCACCGCTGGCGTACTTCCGCATCGACGGCAAGCTGATCATCATCGGCTCCTTCGCCGGCGCCCCGGTCAGTCCGGCATGGGTGCACAACCTGCGCGCCAACCCGGCGGCCCACGTCGAGATCGGTACCGACACGTTCGACGTGACGGCCCGCGAGCTGCCGACAGCGGAGCGCGACGAGCTCTTCGAAAAGGTCGCTGCCGCGGCGCCGGGCTTCGCGGAGTATCAGTCCAAGACCACCCGGGTGATCCCGCTCTTCGAATTGCAAACGACCTAGCCCCGCCGAGCGACCCCGTGCGCGGTGGGGTAAGTAAGCGTGATGAGCGCTTCGCTGTTGACGCGGCCGTCGGGGGCCAAGGCCGCCGTCGTCGGGGGTTTGAAACGGGTCCGTGACCTGTGGTTCACGCTGCTGCAGACGTCGGTGGCCGCGGGTCTGGCCTGGTATCTCGCCCACGATGTGCTCGCGCATCCGCAGCCGTTCTTCGCGCCGATCGCCGCGGCCGTGTCGTTGTCGATCAGCAACGTGCTGCGCGCCCAACGCGCCATCCAGATGATGATCGGCGTCACGCTGGGAATCGGGGTGGGCACCGTTGTGCAGGGCCTGCTGGGGCCCGGCGCCGTCCCCATCGCGGTCGCCGCGCTGATCGCGCTCCTGGTCGCGGTGTTCATCGGTCAGGGCTACATCGGCCAGGGCATGATGTTCGCCAACCAGACCGTCGTGTCGTCGATCCTGGTGCTGGCGTTGTACCGCAGCGGGGTCGGTTTCGAGCGCATCTTCGACGCGCTGATCGGCGGCTGCCTGGCCATCGTCTTCGCCGTCGTCCTGTTCCCCGCCGACCCGCTGGAGGTGTTGCGCAGCGCGCGCATCGGAGTGCTGGGGACGCTGCGCGCGGTGCTGGCCCGCACCGCGGACATCGCGTCGGGCCGCAGGGCGCCGGCGCCCGACTGGCCGCTGTCGGCCGTCGACAGGGTGCACGGGCAGCTGGGTGGCCTCATTGGCGCCCGCACCACCGCCCGCCACGTGGTGCGGATCGCGCCGCGGCGGTGGGGGATGCGTGGCGTCGTGCAGGCCGCCGAGCACCAGGCCGTGCAGGTGGCGCTGCTCGCGGGTTCCGTGCTGCAGCTGGCGCGTGCCGTCGCGCCCCCGGACGACGCCGGCTGCGATGTTGGGCCCCCGGTGCCGGACGTGCTGGTCGACCTCGCGGCGGCCACGGCGCTCGCCGATTCGGATCCCGCGGGGGCGTGCGCCTACGTGGCCGCCGCGCGCCGCCACGCGTCGACCCTGCACGCCGGCGCCCGCGAGCGCACCGAGGTGGTGCTCGCCGACGTCGTCCAGGCCTGCGTGGACGACGTGCAGCGGGTCATCGACCTGCGGGCGCTATGACCCGGGGCTCAGAAGGAGCCGGTCAGGAACTCCTCGACAAGTTTCTTGGGCGCCTGGGTCAGCCAGGCCTCGGTGATCAGCTCCTCGAGGCCGCGGGCCTCGATCTCGGCCAGCCTGACCAGCACCGCCGGATACCCGTCGAAGTGCGGGGTGGTGAAGTAGATGGCCGGCTCGTCGGCGATCAACGCGAACTTGACGCCCTCGTCGGACACCCGGACGCCGAGAATGTCGCCCTCGGGTGGCTCGGCACCGCTTGCCGTCAGCGCCTCGCGGTCCGACGGGCGCAGCGGACGCTCCCACGCCAGCAACTTCTTGCCGACCCGCCAGTCATGCGGTGACTGCTCGGAGGTCAGCGGTAGCTCGCCGACGATGCGGGCGACGTCGTCCCACGTGGCCACACCACGATTGTGCGCCGGTTATGGTGCGGTTGGTGCCGTATTGGCAATCGATTACGAGGAGGTGGCGGGTTGTCTTCGGAAGCGTCTCAGGTGCAGGCCCCGGTTACCCGCCGCCATCGCGTCACCCATCGCACCGAGTACCGCTACTCCGACACGGTGACCAGCTCCTACGGCCGCGGTTTTCTCACCCCGCGGGATTCACTGCGGCAGCGCTGCATCGCGCACCGGCTGGATATCGAGCCGGCTCCCGCCGACATCTCCACCAGCCCCGACGCCTACGGCAACGTCAGCTCCTTTTTCCACGTCACCGAGCCGCATCGCACCCTCACGATCACCAGCGACTCCATCGTCGACGTGTATCCGCTGCCCCTCGAGACGTACACCAGCGGCCCGGCCGTGGCGCCCTGGGAGGAAGCCCGGCCGGCCGGACCCCGGGGGGCGCTGGCGACCGAGTTCACCCTGGACCTCGATCCGCCCGAGATCACCGACGCCGTGCGCGAATACGCGGCCCCCAGCTTCGTGCCCGGGCGCCCGCTGGTCGAGGTGTTGTGCGACCTCGCGTCCCGGATCTTCACCGACTTCACCTACCGGTCGGGGTCGACGACGATTTCCACCGGGGTGAACGAGGTTCTGGCGGCCCGGGAGGGGGTATGCCAAGACTTCGCGAGGCTGGCGATCGCCTGCCTGCGAGCCAATGGTCTGGCGGCGTGTTATGTGTCCGGTTATCTGGCCACCGACCCGCCGCCTGGAAAGGACCGGATGATCGGTATCGACGCCACCCATGCCTGGGCCTCGGTGTGGACACCGCGGGAGCCCGGCCAGTTCGAATGGCTGGGCCTCGATCCCACCAACGACCAGATGGTCGACCAGCGCTACATCGTCGTCGGGCGCGGCCGCGACTACGCGGACGTGCCGCCGCTGCGGGGCATCATCTACACGGACGCGGAGAACAGCGTGATCGACGTCGCCGTGGACGTGGTGCCGTTCGAGGGTGACGAGCTGGATGCGTGATTTTCACTGCCCCAACTGCGGCCAGCGTCTGACGTTCGAGAACTCCACCTGCCTGGCGTGTGGTAGCGCGCTGGGGTTCTCGCTCGAGAACATGGCCCTGCTGGTGATCACCACCGGTGAGGACGGCGACAAGCCCGGCTTCGTCTGCGCCAGCGAGTATGAACTGTGCGCCAATCGCCATCTCGCCGAATGCAATTGGTTGGTTTCCATCAACAACCCAGGCGGACTGTGCACGTCGTGCGCGCTGACGCTGGAACGGCCCAACGACAACGACGCCGACGGACTGGCCGCGTTCGCCCGGGCCGAGGCGGCCAAGCGGAGGCTGGTCGCCGAGCTGTACGAATTGAAGTTGCCGATAGTCGGGCGTGACCGGGATCCCGACTACGGCTTGGGATTTCGCCTGCTGTCCAGCGCGCACGAGAAGGTGATGACCGGCCACGACAACGGCGTCATCACACTGGATTTGGCCGAAGGCGACGACGTCCATCGCGAACAGCTGCGGGTCGAGATGGAAGAGCCGTACCGGACGCTGCTCGGCCACTTCCGGCACGAGGTGGGGCATTACTACTTCTACCGGCTGATCACCCCGTCCAGCGACTACCTGGCACGGTTCAACGAGCTGTTCGGCGATCCCGACGCCGACTATCAGGAGGCGCTGGATCGGCATTACAGCGAAGGTGCGCCGCAGGGTTGGCAGGAGAGCTTCGTGTCGTCGTATGCGACCATGCACCCCGCCGAGGATTGGGCCGAGACCTTCGCCCATTACCTGCACATCCGCGACACGCTGGACACCTGCGCCTGGTGCGGCCTGGCCCCGGCGTCGGCGACCTTTGACCGGCCTGCCTTGGGCCCCAGCGCATTTCCGAACATCATCGAGATGTGGCTGCCGTTGTCGTGGTCGCTGAACATGGTGAACCGTTCGATGGGCCACGACGACCTGTATCCCTTCGTGTTGCCCGCGGCCGTCCTGGAGAAGATGCAGTTCATCCACACCGTCATCGACGAGGTGACTTCGGATTCGAAGGGGCCCACCGCGGTTAGTGCCTAGACGCCGGCTAGGCCGGCATCACGCGGCGTTCGTCGCCTCCCCACAGCGGCCGCATGGCGATCGGCAGCGCCAGCTGTGTTTCGGTGATCGCCTCGGCCAGATCGCGCAACTCGGTTTGGATCGCGGCGAGCAGGTCCGCCAGCTGCGCGCGGCGCCCGTCGGTGACCTCGTCCAACTCGTCGGGATGCGACCGGCGCAGCCGCGTTCCGATCTCGTCGACTAGCCGCTCCGGGCGCGACGATCCCGACGAGCCGGGCAGGTCCTTGAGGTCGGCCCGCAGCCGCTCCACCTGATAGAGCAGCGATCGCGGGTTTTGCGCGTCGAACAGCATCAGCTCGGTCATCGCGGCGACGCTGACCTTGCCGACCGTGCGTCGCCGGTAGATCACCGACGATTCGCACGCCACCAGCGTGGACTCGATGATGGCCTGCTCGGCGGCGGCGCCGCGCACGGTGGTCATCGTGGCTCCCAGCAACGCGGTCAGCCAGAGGCCGCGCTCGATGCGTTTGCCGATGTCCATCATCGTCCAGCCCACGTCGCGCACCATCGACTCGCCGGCGATCCCGGCCAGCGTCAGCATCCCGGCCAGCGTCTGCGAATGCGCCGAGGCGAGCACGCTGTCGGCCCGGGCGGTGCGCGACCAGCTGTCCAACGACACGTGGATGGTGCTGGCCGGCGTGGAGCGCGCGCTGGCCCACAA
>NZ_MBEM01000264.1:0-48738 GCF_001954045.1 Mycobacterium sp. SP-6446
GCGGCCCGCAGCGCGCCCCGGGTCCCGAGAGCAATCCGGGTCATCGCATGCGCACCCAGGTGAACAATCCACCGATCCACGCCGCCAGCGGCAGGGCCGCGATGATCGCGGCTATCTCGACCCACTCGGCGATCATCCGCACCAGCGGGGTGAACCGGGTGATCGGCACCAGCAGCGCTGCGAGCAGACCGGCACCGCCGAACGCGGCCAGCACCAGTGCGCCCCACAGCACGGAGTACTCCGATGCGGCGGGCTCGTGCACAACGTATTTGACGACGCCCGCGCACGTCGCGGCCGCGGCGCCACACACCAGGGCGATGGCCTGCCGCTTGTCGGCGAACGCGCGTCCGCGGCTGATGAAGATCACCACGAACAGTCCGGCCAGCACCGCGGCCGCCACGCTCTTACCGCGGCCGGGCATCAACGTGGCCCACACCGCGGCGGGCAGCGTCAGCCCGGCCCCGACGCAAATTCCGGTCAGGACGTTATTCGCGCGCGTCGCCGCCGTCGCGATCAGCGCACCGCGCGGGGTGGTGTCCGGATTCACTTCTTCGTCGGCGCCCTCGTCGACGGGCGCCACCGCATCGACCGGGAGGCCGGCGCTGCGACGGAACAGATCGCGCCCCGTGATCGATCCGAAGTACGGTGGCCGGATCCGCGCCACCCACAGGGCGATCGTCGGGGCCATGGTCAGCAGCAACAGCAAGACGACCAGCGTGCACATGCCAAGCCACTGGGCGGGAATCGGCCACCACATCCGTGCCGCGGCTGCCGCCCCACCGAGGACGAGCACCGTCACCACCGTCGCCGCCACATTGGCGTGGCGCCCCGTGACCGTGGCGATGCCACACGTCAGCACCGCGGCCGCCAGGGCCGCGATGAACACATGCGCCGAGCCAAGGCGGCCGGGCGCCCCGAACGCGACGGCTGCCGAGAGCAACGGCAGCGCGAGCCAACCGAGCCCGTCGACCATGTCGGTGCGATCCGGCCACCAACGCCATACGGCCCAGGCGCCGCCGGAGGTCAGCAGACCGGCGGTGCCGGTCACGATGGCGGGCAGCAAGGAGTCGGTCGAAAGCCGTTGGCGCAGGGCCAATCCCAGCACCGTCAAGCAGGCCATCGCGAGGATGATCAAAGCCACGTGGGCGGCGGTTTGGACGGTGACGGGCTCGAACAATCTCTTGCCCATGCGGGCCAGTCCGGTGGATAACGATTCGTACTGCGGCTCGAAGGACTCACCCTCCACCGCGGGGACCAGTGCCAGGGTGGCGCCGTCCTCGACGCCGAGTTCGTCAAGTGTTTTGGTGACGTCCAGTCGCACGCCGTTGGCTTTGTGCAGTTCGTACCCGATGCCGGGTTCGAGTCCGGTCAGGCCGCGGCGCTTGAGCTCGTCGTTAAGGAGCTCGACGACATTGTCGATGAATACCTCGATCGGCACCGAAGCCGGATATACCTGCGAAACGAGGTGTTCTCCACATACGACCGCAACCGCACAACGCGCCGGAAACGACACTTTCGCCATTAGTGCGGCCTGTCGGCATCTGGAATGTATTTGTCGGCCAATGCTGCGGTGATCTCGAATAGCCGCAATCGTGTTTTCTTGTTCAACTCGTGCTGCGTGTCAATTATCCCGCCTTTCGCGAGATATGGGTCGTACGGCATGAATTCGACGGACGCGCCCGATTGCTCGAATCGCTCGGTGAGGTATGCGCGCGCCTCGCGATCGTATTTATCGCGGCTGTCGTTCAGGATGACCATGCTGCGAGACACCAGTTCGTGGTAACCCATCGACCGCAGCAGGTCGATCGCGCGGGTGACCGGCAGCGAGGTGTCAGCCGTCAACCCGGACACGAAGACCAGCGTGTCGCACGAGTCGAGCACCGCCTTCATCACCGGATGTTCCAGATCATCAGAGGTGTCCACAACGATGACGGTGTGCGTGCGGCGCAGCCGCGCCAGCACCCCGGTGAACATCGAAGCCACCAGCGGCCGCGGCTGGTCCGAAGCCCGGTTCCCGGCAAGCACATCGAGCCCAAGGTTGTTCTGTCCCAAGTGCTCTCGGATGTCCGCATAGCCCTGCACGTCGGTGTCGTTGAGCACGGCCGCATAGTCGCCCGGCGGGTTTTCGTCGATGCGCCCGGCCAGCGTCCCGAAGCCGGGAGCCGCGTCGATGGCCACGACGTTTTCGGGCCGGCATTCGCGGAAGACCGCCCCGATGCAGGCGGTCATCGTGGTCTTTCCGACGCCGCCCTTTCCCGACACCACCCCGATGACGTACTGCTTGCGGATGTGGCGCCGGATCCGCTCCACCAATTCGCGATAATGTCTTTCGGCGGGCGATTCGCCGAAGTTAATGGCTCGGAAAGATGCGCGGTATACAAATTTGCGCCAACCGCTACCCGGCGGAATTTTGCGGGGCGCGACCATATCGGAGATACGTAATGTTCCCGATACTGAGTCCGGGTTTTGGTGGCGAGCGGAGGGTGCTTCTCTCCGAGTCGGTCCGCCCTGTTCAGGTGAATTGGATGAGGCCGTCCACGGATTTGTCACGATGCCGATGCTATCATTTTCGCGATACCTCTCGACTAGACAACTTTTCGGTACGAATACCATTCCCGGTCGGCCGGCAGGCGCCGCACCATTTGGTTGATCGCCGAAGCGATGTGGCTCTTGGTACCCGGGGCGATGATGGTCCACTGCTTGCCCGCGGCGGAGACTTGTTCGACGACCAGCCGTCCTTCCGGCGTATCGATGATAGTCACCCCGCCCTGGTCGATGAAGGTCCGTGTGGGCCGGCCGGTGTCCACTCCGGCCTGGATCGCGACGATCGAGGCCTGGGCTGAACGGGCGGGGTCGGCGGCCAGCTCGAGCATGTGCAATTGATCGGGCTCGAGGTCTTGCTTTCTGCAGAATCTGCGCAACTCGTCCAGGCTGGTCGCGGCGGCGCGCATGGCTTCCGCGTCCAGGGTGACGGGCCGCAGCGACGCGGCTGTATTGGAGCCGCACAGCCGCTCGATCTGCGCGTTGAGTGCCGCGTTGGCGCTGCCTTCACTGCTCGTGATTCCCGCGCCGCTGAGCCGGACGATGTCGGCGGACCGTTCCATCGCGACCCACCATTGCGCGAACCTCGCGAGCAGTACCTTCGGCGGATCGTCGTCGTCGGGCAGGCGGAAGTAGATGATCAGTCCGATGTCGCGGCGGGACACGACGGTCAGCCATTCCAGCACCGTGCTGTCCACGGCACCCGTTTCGTCGATCACCCCGGCGGCGAGCAGTTCGGCGGCCACCGGGTGCTGTAACGCCATGTGCTTGCGCTCGACGCTGGGCAGGTGCGGCCGCAACCCCAGCTCGGGCGCCAGCACCTCTATACCGCTGAGGACCTGAAGGGCCCACAGCCCGTCCAATGTGGTGGTTAACACGGTGTTCCCTTGACGCAGACCCCAGGGGCGCACGCTCCGCGTACGCCCCCAGCAACTGCGCGGCTAACTGCTGAAGAAGCCGCCTATGCGAGGTTGAAGAAGCTGCCTATGTGCTGATCGGCGCCGATCGCGTCGTTATGCACGTTGGTCACGGTCTGGCCGTGCAGGCTGACGGTCTGGATGAGGCCTTCGAGCCCGTGCAGCATCTGTTGCTGCGCGTCGAAGAAGGACGTCGCACCGTGGCCCTGGAAGAAATCGGCGAGCGCCTGGGTGAGATGGAGGACATCGTCGTGGATCTCCATCAGCTGGGCAGCCTGGGTCCCGATGTCGCCGGCCAGGCCGCTGACTGCGGCGTGGTTGTAGACGATGTGATCTGTCATGTCGGTACTTCCTTACTTGAAAAGCGCCTGGAGATAGGGGCGATCGAGGGTGGACTTAGGTTGACTGCGCGCCCGCACCGAACAGGCCCGCGAGGTTGTGCGCCGAATCGGCTTCGTGGCTTTCCATGAACGTCGCGGACTGGCCGAGGCCGTGCGCCAACCGGTTACCGCCGTTCATCGCCTGCTGCAGATCGTGGCTGATCTGACCGGCGGTGTTCAGGGAAGTCGATCCGGCCTGCCCGGACCACCCCGTGGCGCTGACGATGTTCTCGTGGCCGCTTAAGTACTGATTGACAATGGCGGCTGCCTCTTGCAGTCGCGATTCGATTCGTTGCTGTGTGCTACGCAGGAGCTCCGGCGTAACAATGAGGCTGCTTGGCATGCGTTTCTCCCTCGATGTTCTATGCTCCCGAGCCGGGATATGGGTAGAAGTTTAGACAGGTATGGGCCGCTGTCACTTCAGTTCGTTTAATTCATCCACAGGTTCTGAGCTGGGCGTTTGCCCAAACGCCAGTAACGCCATGTCAGAAGCGGCGAGCAGATAGCTTTGCCGCGCTGCCAATGATCGTCAAAGGCCAGTGGCCCCGTCGGCCCGGCCGTCGGCATCCGAATCGGTCAGCCGGACGTTCCAGTGTCCGTCGCCGTCGGTGTCCACATACCCCGTAGCGCCGTTCTCGCCGGCGCACAGCACGCGATCCGCGACACCGTTTCCGTCGGTATCGAGTAATCGATCGTCGGGGCGCCCGTGCCCGTCGAAATCGACCAGCGGACCACCGGTGTGTTCCACGCCGTCGAGCGAGTACCAACGCAGCTGGCCGCCACGGTCTACGGCTACCGCCCACGTCCCCGATCCGTCGTCGGTGAAGTAACTCTCCGGGACACCGTCGTTGTCGACGTCGAGGACGGCGTGATCGGCGATCCCGTCGCCGTCGAAATCGGCCAACGCGTCGTCGCGCATCCCGTCACCGTCGAAATCCAGGCCAAAGGCATCGAGGCGACCGTCGCTGTCGAGGTCGAGGTCGGGCTGGCCGTGCCAGATGGCCGCTGCGCCCTGATCTCCGGCTAGGCAATAATCCATGCCTTGTCGGACGCCCGGCCTGCGCTACGGGTTCCGCCGCGATCGCCACCAGGCCAGCAGCTCGGCGGATGCCTCCTCGGTGGTCAACGGGCCGCGTTCCAGCCGCAGCTCTTTCAGGAACCGCCACGCCTCCCCGACCTGCGGGCCCGCCGGGATGTCGAGCAACTCCATGATCTGATTGCCGTCGAGATCGGGGCGCACCCGCGCGAGGTCCTCCTGGGCCGCCAGCTCGGCGATCCGCGACTCTAGCCGGTCGTAGCTGGCCTGCAGGCGCGCGGCCCGTCGCTTGTTGCGGGTCGTGCAGTCGGCCCGGACGAGCTTGTGCAACCGCGGCAGCAGCGGCCCCGCGTCGGTGACGTAGCGGCGCACCGCGGAGTCCGTCCACTTGCCGTCGCCGTAGCCGTGGAATCGCAGATGCAGATACACCAGCTGCGAAACGTCGTCGACCATCTGTTTGGAGTACTTCAGCGCCCGCAGCCGCTTCCGGGCCATCTTCGCGCCGACCACCTCATGATGATGGAAACTGACGCCACCGTTCGCCTCGTGCCGCCGCGTGGCCGGTTTACCGATGTCATGCAGCAAGGCGGCCCAGCGCAGCACCAGATCCGGGCCGCCCTCGGGGCGTGGGCCTTCCAGTGCGATCGCCTGTTGCAGCACGGTCAACGAATGCTGGTAGACGTCCTTGTGCTGGTGATGTTCGTCGATGGCCATCTGCATGCCGCCGACCTCGGGCAGCACCACCTCGCCCATCCCGGTCTGCACCAGCAGGTCGATACCGCCGACCGGGTCGTCGCCGAGTAGCAGCTTGTCCAACTCGGCGGCGACCCGCTCGGCGCTGATCCGGTCCAGCTGCGGTGCCATCTCTTCGATCGCCGTCCGCACCCGCGGCGCGACGGTGAAGCCGAGTTGCGACACGAACCGCGCGGCGCGCAGCATCCGCAGCGGGTCGTCGCCGAAGGACACCGACGGAGCCGACGGCGTGTCCAGCACGCGAGCGCGCAGCGCCGCCAAACCGCCTAGCGGGTCGAGAAATTCACCCGGCCCGGACGGCGTGACGCGCACGGCCATCGCGTTCACCGTGAAATCGCGGCGCACTAGATCGTCGTCGAGCCGGTCGCCGAACCGCACCTCGGGATTGCGCGACACCTGGTCGTAGCTGTCCGCGCGGAACGTCGTGATCTCGAGGCGATAATCGCCCTTGCCGACTCCGACCGTTCCGAACGCGATGCCGGTGTCCCACACGCTGTCCGCCAACGGCCGCACGATCTGTTCCACCTGTTCCGGACGCGCGTCGGTGGTGAAGTCGAGGTCCGGCGAGCTCAATCGGCCCAGCAACGCGTCCCGCACCGAACCGCCGACCAGATACAACTCGTGGCCCGCGTCGGCGAAGGCCGACCCGAGCTCGCGCAACACGGGGGCGTGCCGGTTCAGCGCGACCGCCGCGGCGGTCAGCAGATCGGCATCGGCTTGGGACACGTTCGATCAGCGTAGTCGGGCCAGAGCCCAGGCCTCGCCCGCGGCGAGTATGTCCGGAGGCCCAGCTCGTGCCAGCTACTATCGCTTGGGTGTCGGATGGCGAACAAGCCAAACCACGTCGGCGCCGGGGACGACGCCGACGCCGCGGCGCTGCCGGCTCGGCCGAGAACCTTACGAACGGCCAAGCGGCCGGTGACGCGCCGGTGACCAAACCACGCCGATCGCGCTCGTCGCGCGGCGTGCCGGACCGGCTGCGCACCGTGCACGAAACATCCGCCGGCGGGTTGGTCATCGACGGCCTCGACGGCCCGCGCGACAGCCAGGTCGCCGCCCTTATCGGTCGCATCGATCGACGCGGACGGATGCTGTGGTCGCTGCCCAAGGGCCACATCGAGCAGGGCGAGACCGCCGAACAGACCGCCATTCGTGAGGTTGCCGAGGAGACGGGAATACGGGGCAGCGTGCTGGCCGCGCTGGGACGCATCGACTACTGGTTCGTCACCGATGGCCGCCGGGTGCACAAGACCGTGCACCACTATTTAATGCGCTTCTCCGGTGGCGAGCTGTCGGACGAGGACCTCGAGGTCGCCGAAGTGGCCTGGGTGCCGATGCGGGAACTGCCGTCGAGGCTGGCCTACGCCGACGAGCGTCGGTTGGCCGAGGTCGCCGACGAACTGATCGACAAGTTGCAGAGCGACGGTCCCGCCGCGCTTCCGCCGCTGCCGCCCAGCTCGCCGCGGCGCCGCCCGCAGACGCATTCGCGCACCCGGCATTCCGACAAACCTGCCGGCCGGAAGAACGGTCACGGGCCGGGGCCGTGATTGTGCCGCGACTCTGCTGGACGGGCCTGGTGCGTATTGCCGCCGTGGTCGGCATGGTGGCCGGTTTTGCGGTACTGCTCAACGGGCCCGTCATCGCGCCGCGCGCGGCCGCCGGCGAACCCGGGTCGACGCCGTTTGTCCGTATCCGCATCGACCAGGTGACCCCGGACGTGGTCACGACGACGAGTCAACCGGTCGTCACGGTCAGCGGCATGGTGATCAATATCGGCGACCGCCCGGTCCGCGACGTCATGGTCCGACTCGAGCACGCCGCGCCCGTCGCCGCCTCGGCGGGCTTACGCACCACCCTGGACGGTGGCACCGACCAATACCAGCCGGCAGCGGATTTCCTGACGGTCGCACCGGAACTACAGCGCGGTCAACAAGCCGCCTTCACCCTGTCCGTCCCGCTGCGGTCGTTGAGCAAGCCATCGTTGGGCATCGATCAGCCTGGGATCTACCCAATCCTGGTCAATGCCAACGGAACTCCTGACTACGGCACCCCCGCCCGGCTCGACAACGCGCGCTTCCTGCTGCCGGTGATCGGTGTGCCGCCCGACCAAGCCGACGACCTGGGCTCAGCCGTTGCGCCCGATACGTCGAAACCCGTGTGGATCACGATGCTGTGGCCGCTGGCCGATCGGCCCCGGTTGGCTCCGGGCGCGCCCGGCGGCACCATTCCGGTCCGGCTCGTCGACGACGACTTGGCCACCTCGCTGGCCACCGGTGGTCGGCTGGACATCCTGCTCTCGGCGGCCGAGGGCGCCACAAGCCACGACGTCGACCCCGACGGCGCGGTCGGACGCGCGCTGTGCTTGGCGGTCGACCCGGATCTGCTGGTCACCGTCAACGCGATGACGAGCGGCTACGTCGTGTCGAACTCGCCCGACCTTGCCGCGCAACAACCCGGTAGCCCCACCCACCCGGGGTCCGGTCAGGCCGCTGCGACGGTGTGGATGAACCGGTTACGCGCGCTGGCCCACCGCACCTGCGTCACCCCGCTGCCCTACGCGCAAGCCGACCTCGACGCCTTGCAGCGCGTCAACGATCAGGGGCTGAGCGGGATCGCCACCAACGGCGTCGGCGACATCGTCGACCACATTCTCGACGTCCCCTCCGCCCGCGGGGCCACCCTGCTGCCCGACGGCCCGCTGACCAACCGAGCGGTCGACTTGCTCAGCGCCAACGACAACACGGTCGCTATCGCGGCGGCCGACCTGGCCGCCCAGGACTCCGCCAGCGACTCGCCCACGACGGCCGACACGAAACCCCGTCGGTTGTCTCCTCAGGTGGTGCTCGCGCCGTTCGACCCGGCCGTCGGCGCCGCGCTGGCCGCGGCGGGGACCGACCCGACCGTGCCTACCTATCTGGACTCGTCGCTGACGGTCCGTCTCGCGCACGACTCGGAGACCGCCCGGCGCCAGGACGCGCTGGGTTCCATGTTCTGGCACTCCTTGCAGCACGACGCCGCGCCGCGCACCCAGATCCTGGTTCCGCCGGCGACATGGCACCTGCAGGCCGACGACGCGCAGGTGATCCTGACCGCGCTGGCTACCACGATCCATTCCGGCCTGGCGATACCGCGACCACTTCCCGCGCTGATTGCCGAGGCCGCGGCCCACAACGAGGCGCCGGCGCCGACGGACGCCTACCTCTCGGCCCGCGGCCGCTTCGGCGACGACGTGACCGCCGACATCGGCCACCAGGTCGGCAGGCTGTGGGGGCTGACATCGGCGCTAACCACCGACGAGCGCAGCGGCCTGACCGGCATCCAGTACACCGCTCCCCTGCGCGAGGACATGCTGCGCGCGCTCAGCGAAGCCGAACCGCCGGACACCCGCAACGGGCTGGCCGCACAGCGCCTAGCGGTGGTGGGCAAAACCATCAACGACCTGTTCGGTGCCGTCACGATCGTCAACCCCGGCGGCTCCTACACCCTCGCCACCGAGCACAGCCCCCTCCCGCTGGCGCTGCACAACGGCCTCGCCGTCCCCATCCGGGTTCGCCTACACGTCGACGCCCCGCCCGGAATGAACGTCTCCGACGTCGGCCAGATCGAACTGCCGCCGGGATACCTGCCGCTGCGGGTGCCCATCGAAGTGAACTTCACCCAGCGGGTCGCCGTCGATGTGGCGCTGCGGACGCCGGACGGCCTGCGGCTGGGCGAGCCGGTGCGCTTGTCCGTGCACTCCAACGCCTACGGGAAGGTGCTGTTCGCGATCACGCTGAGCGCGGCGGCGATCCTGGTGCTGCTGGCCGGGCGCCGGCTGTGGCACCGATTCCGCGGCCAGCCCGACCGCGCCGACCTGGATAGGCCCGACCCTCCCGACCACCGACCCGCCCGTTCGCGAGACGAGGTCCCCGATCGGGTCGATCAAGAGCACCGGGTATGAAACCCGCCTACCGGCGACCCCAGCCGCGGCCGCAACCTCGGCCGGGCACCCGGGGGCCCGCCTCGCCGCCGACCGGGCCACTGCCTCCGGTGCCGGAGCTGGCACGGCGACGACCCGAACTGTCCGACGCCGCCCTGGTGTCGCGCTCCTGGGCGATGGCGTTCGCCACGCTGATCAGCCGGATCACCGGATTCGCCCGCATCGTCCTGCTGGCCGCCATCCTCGGCGCCGCACTGTCCAGTGCCTTCTCGGTGGCCAACCAGCTGCCGAACCTGGTCGCGGCGCTGGTGCTGGAGGCGACGTTCACGGCGATCTTCGTTCCGGTGCTGGCCCGTGCCGAGCAAGACGACCCCGACGGCGGCGCGGCGTTCGTGCGGCGCCTGGTTACGTTGACCACCGCGCTGCTGCTGTTTGCGACGGCGCTGTCGGTGGTCGCCGCACCGCTGCTGGTCCGCCTGATGCTCGGCCGCGCTCCTCAGGTCAACGAACCCCTGACGACCGCCTTCGCCTACCTGCTGCTGCCGCAGGTGCTCGCCTACGGCCTCACCTCGGTATTCATGGCAATCCTCAACACCCGCAACGTGTTTGGGCCGACGGCCTGGGCGCCCGTCGTCAACAACGTTGTCGCGCTCGCAACCCTGGGTGTGTATCTGGCGGTCCCCGGCGAACTTTCGGTCGATCCCGTTCGGATGGGCAACGCCAAGCTGCTGGTGCTCGGCGTCGGCACCACCGCCGGCGTGTTCGCGCAGACGGCGGTCCTGCTGATCGCGCTGCGGCGCGAGCGCGTCAGCCTGCGCCCGCTGTGGGGAATCGACCAGCGGCTCAAGCGATTCGGTGCGATGGCCGCCGCGATGGTGCTCTACGTGCTGATCAGCCAGCTCGGCCTGGTCGTCGGCAACCAAATAGCCAGCACCGCAGCCGCTTCCGGACCGGCGATTTACAACTACACCTGGCTCGTGCTGATGCTGCCGTTCGGCATGATCGGCGTGACGGTGCTGACCGTGGTGACGCCGCGGCTGAGCCGCAACGCCGCCGCCGACGACACCCGGGCGGTGCTGGCCGACCTGTCCCTGGCCACCCGACTGACACTGATCACGCTGATCCCGATCGTGGCATTCATGACCGTCGGCGGGCCGGCGATCGGCAGCGCCCTGTTCGCCTACGGGCATTTCGGCGGGGTCGACGCGGGATACCTGGGGGCCGCGATCGCGTTGTCGGCATTCACGTTAATCCCTTACGGACTGGTGCTTTTGCAGCTGCGCGTGTTCTACGCGCGCGAACAGCCGTGGACACCGATCGTGATCATCCTCGTCATCACGGCCGTCAAGATCGTCGGCTCGGTACTGGCCCCGCACCTCACCGGCGACCCCAAGCTGGTGGCCGGTTTCCTCGGGTTGGCCAACGGCATCGGTTTTCTCGCCGGCGCGGTCGTCGGCTACCACTTGTTGCGGCGCGCGCTGCTGCCCCGCGGCGGCCACCCGGTCGGCGTCCGGGAAGTGCGCACGGTCCTGGTGACGGTTGCCGCGTCGCTGCTGGCCGCGCTGATTGCGCATGTAGCCGACCGGCTGCTGGGGCTGAGCGACCTGACGGCCCGCGGGGGCGCCGCCGGTTCGCTGCTGCGACTACTGGTGCTGGCGACCATCATGTTGCCGATCATGGCCACGGTCATGGTCCGCGCGCAGGTCCCCGAGGCCCAGGCGGCGCTGGGCGCCGTCAGTCGCCGGATCCGGGCCCGCCGCGGGCGCTGGGAGCAACCGCCGGCGCGTCGCACGGCGGCTGTACCGGATCGATCGTCTCACCGTCGGCCGGTCACGTACCCTGAGCAGAGGAATTCGTCCCCGCCGGGGGTAGGTGCGGTCCAGGAGCCGATCCGGCGCAGGCCTCCGGAGCGGGCCGACAGCGTCCGGATAGCGAAAGGACCGGAGGTGACCGACCGCCCAGTAGACAGCGCCGCATCCGGCCCCGCGTCAGGCGGCAAGCTACCGCGTCCTGTTGCCGACGACTTCGAGCCCGACATTCCGGCCGCCGATATTCCGGCCAAGCCCGATTCCGCGGCGCCGCGGCCGTCCGACCAGCGCAACGGCGATCTCAACGGCGAAGCCGCGCGCGGGCCGATCCCCTTCGACGCGCCCCGCGAGCGCGGCGCGGACTCGTCGGCGTCCACCGACGACGTCCACCTGGTGCCCGGCGCTCGCATCGCCGGTGGCCGCTACCGGCTCCTCGTCTTCCACGGCGGGGCGCCGCCCCTGCAGTTCTGGCAGGCGCTCGACACCGCGCTGGACCGGCAGGTGGCGCTCACATTCGTCGATCCAGACGGCGCCCTGCCGCATGACGTGCTGCAGGAGGTCCTCGCCCGCACGCTGCGGCTGAGCCGGATCGACAAGCCCGGTGTCGCCCGAGTGCTCGACGTCGTGCACACCGGATTCGGTGGCTTGGTGGTCGCGGAGTGGATTCGCGGCGGCTCGCTGCAGGAGGTGGCCGACACCGCGCCGTCGCCGATCGGCGCCATCCGGGCGATGCAGTCGCTGGCCGCCGCCGCGGACGCGGCCCACCGCGCCGGGGTCGCCCTGTCGATCGATCACCCCAGCCGGGTGCGCGTCAGCATCGAGGGCGACGTTGTGCTGGCCTACCCGGCCACCATGCCCGACGCCAATCCGCAGGACGACATCCGCGGAATCGGCGCCGCGCTGTACGCCCTGCTGGTCAATCGTTGGCCGCTGCCGGAGCACGGGGTCCGCAGCGGACTGGCCCCGGCCGATCGCGATTCCTCGGGCCTGCCCGTCGAACCCACGGTCATCGACCGCGACATTCCCTTCCAGATCTCGGCGGTCGCGGTTCGCGCGGTTCAGGAAGACGGCGGAATCCGCAGTGCGTCAACACTTTTGAACCTGTTACAGCAGGCGACCGCGGTAGCGGACCGCACCGAGGTGCTCGGGCCCGTCGACGACTCACCCCTAGCGCCGAGCCTCCGCGAACCCGCCGGTCCGCTGGATGAGGCCACGTTTGCGCGGCGACGCCGCAACGTGCTGATCGGGGTGGGCGCCGGCGTCGTGGTCCTGGTGGTGGCGCTGTTGGTGCTGGCGTCGGTGGTGAGCAAGATCTTCGGCAACGTCGGCGGCGGCCTCAACAAGGACGAGCTCGGACTCAACGGGCCGTCGTCGTCGACCAGCTCGTCGGCCCCCAGCTCCGCTCCGGCGGGCGCCGTCGTCAAACCCACCAGGGCGTCCGTCTACTCCCCTGACGGTGATGCCGACAATGCGGGTACGGCCGGGCAGGCGATCGATGGCGACCCCACCACCGCATGGGCTACCGAGGTCTACACCGACGCCGTTCCGTTCCCCAGCTTCAAGCAGGGCGAAGGTTTGATGCTGCAGCTGCCCAGCCCCACCGTCGTCGGGCAAGTCACGATCGACACTCCGAGCAGCGGGACCAAAGTCGAGATCCGGGCGTCGTCCACCCAGACGCCGTCGAAGCTGGAGGACACCACCGTGCTCGCCCCGGCCTTCACGCTCAAACCCGGCCACAACGTCATCCCGGTCAAGGCCGGGTCGCCGACGTCGAATCTGCTGGTTTGGATTTCCACGCTGGGAACCACCAACGGCAAGAGCCAAGCCGGGTTCTTCGAAATCACGGTTCAAGCCGCATCCTGACGGCGCTCACAGATCTGGCGTGCGGTGAAGTGCCGCGCCATCACCGATTGGTTACTGTCCGGCCGTGGGCGTGGGGGGAGAGGTCGAGCGCGAACGCAGCGACGCCGAGCTGCTCGCCGCCCACGTTGCCGGTGACCGCTACGCGTTCAGCGAGCTGTTCCACCGTCACCGTCGCCAGCTGCACCGCCTGGCCCGGCTGACCACCCGCACCCCCGAGGACGCCGAAGACGCGCTGCAGGACGCCATGCTCTCGGCCCATCGCGGCGCAGGTTCGTTCCGGCATGACGCCGCGGTCGGCAGCTGGCTGCATCGCATCGTGGTCAACGCCTGCCTGGACCGGCTGCGGCGCACGAAGACGCAGCGGACCGTGCCGCTCGAGGATGTCTACCCGGTCGCCGATCGCAGCGTGCAGGTCGAAACGGCGATGTTGGTGCAACGCGCCCTGGGCCGGCTCCCGATCGAACAACGGGCCGCGATCGTGGCCGTCGACATGGTGGGCTGCTCGGTCGCCGACACCGCCCGGCTGCTCGGCATCCCCGCGGGCACCGTCAAGAGCCGATGCGCCCGCGGCCGGGTTCGCCTCGCCGAGCTGCTCGGCTACCTCAACACCGGCGCCCACGCCGCACCCGAGGCTCCAGCCGGTCAGGCCTGACGCTTCCGCGGGCCGCGTGTGGCCATCGGTCCGTGCATGACGGACACTGGGACGGATGGGTGAAGCCGAGAACGATCCCGCGGATCATGGTGCGGCGGCAGCAGATCCACCGCTGACGGTCGAGCGGCTCGCCGACTTGCAGGCCGGCCTGCTGGACGACGACGCCGCCGCCCGGGTACGCGGACAAGTCCGCGCCAACCCGGAGGCTGAGAACGTCCTTCGTGCGCTGAATCAGGTGCGCCGCGATGTCGCCGACGCCGGTGCCGACCCGGCGGGGGCGCCCGACGCTCCCCCGGAGGTCGTCGCCAGGATCACCGCGGCGTTGAGGGCGGCCGACCCACGCGGCGCCCCCGCGGCACACTCCGCCCGGCCTCGACCGCGCCCCGGCCGGGTCGCCGCGGGCGTGGCCGGTTTGTGCGCGGTGCTGGCCGCGATCGGCATCGGCACGGCGGCGCTGATCAACGCGCCCACGCCGATACCGAGCACGGCGGTCACCGCCGAGCACATCACGGTGTCGACGCCACCGATGGTGGTGCCGTTGTCGCAGGACGAGATCCTCGGCCTGCTTGACCGCAGACCCGAGTACGGCCCGCTCACCGACCCGTCTCGTCGCGCGTCCTGCCTGAGCGGGCTGGGCTATCCGGCTTCCACCCAGGTGCTGGGCGCGCGACCGATCGACATCAACGCCCGGCCCGGCGTTCTTCTCGTGCTGCCCGGCGATACGCCCAACAACCTGGCGGTCTTCGCGGTGGCACTGAATTGCAGTGCGGCCGATACCGGCCTGCTGGCCAACACGCAAGTCGCCCGCCCTTAGTGTGATGCCACGTGTTGCGCGCCCCAGCGGGAACAGCAATGCCTACGCTGGCGTTCGACACAACGACGCCCTGTATCCCGAAAGGCCCGCATGACCGCCGCCCCGTCCGCTCCTGACCCCATCCACGACGTGATTGTCATCGGTTCCGGTCCCGCCGGGTATACCGCGGCCCTGTATGCCGCCCGCGCGCAGCTGGCACCACTGGTCTTCGAGGGGACCTCGTTCGGCGGCGCGTTGATGACCACCACCGACGTGGAGAACTATCCCGGGTTCCGCGACGGGATCACCGGCCCGGAATTGATGGACGAGATGCGCGAGCAGGCGCTGCGCTTCGGCGCGGACCTGCGGATGGAGGACGTCGAGTCGGTGTCGCTGGAGGGGCCGGTCAAGTCGGTCGTCACGGCGGAGGGGGAAACCCACCGCGCCCGGGCCGTCATTCTGGCGATGGGCGCCGCGGCGCGCTACCTACAGGTGCCCGGCGAGCAGGAGTTGCTGGGCCGCGGGGTGAGTTCCTGTGCCACCTGCGACGGCTTCTTCTTCCGAGACCAGCACATCGCCGTCATCGGTGGCGGCGACTCGGCGATGGAGGAAGCCCTCTTTCTCACCCGGTTCGCCACCAGCGTGACGCTTGTGCACCGCCGCGACGAGTTCCGGGCATCGAAAATCATGCTGAACCGCGCCCGCAACAACGACAAGATCAAGTTCGTCACCAATCACACCGTCGCGGCGGTGGAGGGCGACACCACGGTGACCGGATTGCGGCTGCGCCACACCGTAAGTGGTGAAGAAACCACGCTCCCGGTGACCGGCGTCTTCGTCGCGATCGGCCACGAGCCCCGTTCGGGGTTGGTGCGCGACGTCGTCGACGTCGACCCCGACGGGTACGTGCTCGTCAAGGGGCGCACCACCAGCACGTCACTGGAGGGTGTGTTCGCGGCCGGTGACCTGGTGGACCGCACGTATCGGCAGGCGGTCACCGCCGCCGGTAGCGGTTGCGCCGCGGCGATCGATGCCGAGCGGTGGCTGGCCGAGCACGAAGGGTCAGATGCGGCCGGCGAGACACAGCAGCTGACCGTAGGAACACATTGATGGGAGCATCACGATGACCGAAAACGCCGGCGGCACAATAGAAGTCTCTGACTCGTCCTTCTCCACCGAAGTGTTGTCCAGCAATAAGCCTGTGCTGGTTGACTTTTGGGCAACTTGGTGCGGACCGTGCAAGATGGTCGCGCCCGTCCTCGAAGAGATTGCGGCCGAGCGCGCCGAACACATCACCGTCGCCAAGCTCGACGTCGACGCGAACCCGGAAACGGCTCGCGACTTCCAAGTGGTGTCCATCCCTACGATGATCCTGTTCAAGGACGGTCAGCCGGTCAAACGTATCGTCGGCGCTAAGGGCAAGGCCGCCTTGCTGCGTGAGCTTTCCGACGCGGTTCCCAACCTCGCCTGAACCCCTATCCATCTCGCGGCACGAGGCCGCCGCTCAGCCTGGGGTTTTCCGGAAATCGAGAAGGATCTGCGACAATACCGGTTAGCTCTAACCCGTATTTCCAGCCTGTCAGTCCGTCCCGGAGGGCCCTTGGTATGCCGAGTCCGCGCCGCGAAAACGGCGACGCGCTGCGCTGTGGTGACCGCAGCGCTGCTGTGACCGAAATCCGGGCGGCGCTGGCTGCGCTGAACCTGCTGGACAACTCCGAGGAAGACCTGACCACCGGCAGGCATGTGGCCCTCGAACTGTTCGATTCCGAGCTCGACCAGGCCGTACGTGCCTTCCAGCAGCACCGCGGACTGCTGGTGGACGGCATTGTCGGCGAGGCCACCTATCGGGCGTTGAAAGAGGCGTCCTACCGGCTCGGCGCGCGGACGCTGTACCACCAATTCGGCGCCCCCCTCTACGGGGACGATGTCGCGACCCTGCAGGCTCGGCTACAGGACCTCGGCTTCTATACCGGCCTGGTCGACGGCTACTTCGGTTTGCAGACGCACAACGCGTTGATGTCGTACCAACGCGAGTACGGGCTCGCCGCCGACGGCATCTGCGGTCCGGAAACGTTACGCTCCTTGTACTTTCTAAGTTCCCGGGTCAGCGGCGGCTCGCCCCACGCGATTCGCGAGGAAGAGCTGGTGCGCCGATCGGGACCCAAACTCTCGGGCAAGCGCATCATCATCGATCCGGGCCGCGGCGGCGCGGATCACGGCCTGATCTGCCATGGTCCGAACGGGCCTATCAGCGAAGCAGATGTGTTGTGGGACTTGGCAAGCCGGCTTGAGGGCCGGATGACCGCCATCGGCATGGAGACCTTCCTGTCCCGGCCGACCAATCGCAGCCCGTCGGATGCCGAACGTGCCGCGACGGCCAACAGCGTCGGCGCGGACCTGATGATCAGCCTGCGCTGCGAGGCCCAGCGCAGCCCTTCCGCCAACGGCGTCGCGTCGTTTCATTTCGGCAACTCGCATGGCTCTGTCTCGACCATCGGCCGCAATCTCGCCGACTTCATTCAGCGAGAAGTGGTGGCCCGCACCGGTTTACGGGATTGCCGCACACATGGCCGGACATGGGATCTGCTCCGGCTGACCCGGATGCCGACCGTTCAGGTCGACGTCGGCTACATCACCAATCCACGAGACCGGGACATGCTGGTCTCGACGCACACTCGCGACGCGATCGCCGAAGGTATCCTCGCCGCGGTCAAGCGGCTGTATCTGCTGGGCAAGAACGATAGGCCCACCGGCACATTCACCTTCGCCGAGCTGCTGGCTCACGAATTGTCGGTGGAACGCACGACCCGGCTCGGCGGTTCCTAACCGTTCCGGGACGCCCGCTACGTATTCGTAGCCGTCGACCCGGCCCCGACCGGCTGCTCCAGCTGCGCATTCGCCAGCAGGCGCTCCAGCGCCGCCTCCACCTCGGCCTTCCAACCCAGGCCCTTGTCGAGCTCGAGCCGCAACCGGGGGAAGTACGTATGTGGTGCGACCACAACGAAACCCACGTCTTTCAAGAACTCCGCGTCGATGATGCAGTGCTCGACGGTGCAGTCACCGAGGGCTTCCAGCACTGGACGCACACCGGGATCGACCGTGCGCGGGTCCTGTAACTCCGATGCCGCCGGAGTGCGGCCAAAAGCTTCCAGCGCCCGTACTCCGCGGCGCACCAGCTCGTCGATGACGCGGGCCAACAGGCTGTGCGGCAGGTCGTTTGCGGCCTGCCCGGGTTCGATCCCCATGGACGTCAGCAACACCGCGTCCGCCGATACCGGAGCGGTGGGAAACCGCTGTGCCCGCGGAACCGCTCGCGGCGGTGCGTAGAGGACATAGCCGAGGCATGGCGGCTCGGCGTGGCTGCGTTCGTCGGGGACCGCCGTCGCGACCTGACCGCACGAGCCCCACTCCAGCATCACCATCGACAACCAGGCTTCCTTTTCGAATTCCGGATCGGCGAGGTGGTCCTGGTTACCGAGAGTGGCGGGGTCGACCTCCCAGAAGACGCAGCGGCGCGCATGCTTCGGAAGATGCTCGAAGGCTTCGAGCCGCAGCGGTGTGATTCGAGCAGACACTAGCCTCCTGGCTACCGTGCGTACCGCAAGCCCGGATATCCCCAGGCTGACATGCACCGGCAACCCCTCCAGGATAGGAGAGTTTGCCGTCGCGGGGCCAGTGTTCGCGCAGCCTCGTGACTGGCGCCGCCGTGGGCGCCGCCCAGCGGGGTGCGTCGGTCCGCTGAATTCCGAAATTCGTTGTGGCCCAGTGGTTCTCCCGCACAGCGCCGGGCCCGCGGCGGCTGGATTCGCGCCGGAAACCCGGCCAGTGTCACAGTGACGTAATTACACCGTATGGCTGATCATGGGCTGGGCGGGGTCATCACGCCGATGATCCGCTGCAGGTCTTCCACCGAGGCGAACTCTACGACGATCCGCCCCTTGCGTTTGCCAAGGCTGACCGTCACGCGCGTATCGAAGGTATTCGACAGCCGGTCAGCAACGTCCTGCAGGCCGGGCATCTGAATGGGTTTGCGCCGCGGGGGCGCGGGCTTATGCCCCTCCCCGCGATTGGCCAGCGTGACCGCTTCCTCGGTGGCGCGCACCGACAGACCCTCCGCGACGATCCGGCTGGCCAGCTCTTCCTGCGCCTCGGGGCCGGCCTCGAGAGACAGCAGCGCCCGGGCATGGCCGGCGGACAGCACCCCGGCCGCCACGCGCCGCTGGACCGCGATCGGCAGTTTGAGCAAGCGGATCATGTTGGTGATCAGCGGCCGCGATCGGCCGATGCGGGTCGCCAGTTCGTCGTGGGTGACATCGAACTCGTCGAGCAGCTGTTGGTAGGCCGCCGCCTCTTCCAAGGGGTTCAGCTGCACCCGATGGATGTTCTCCAGCAAGGCATCGCGCAGCAGGGTGTCATCCGCGGTCTCGCGCACGATGGCCGGGATGGTGGCCAGGCCCGCCTCCTGGGCCGCCCGCCAGCGCCGCTCCCCCATCACGATCTGGTAGCGCGCGCCGCTCGTCGCCCCGGGCACCGCCCGCACGACGATGGGCTGCAAGAGTCCGAACTCACGGATGGAGTGCACGAGTTCGGACAGCGCCTCCTCGTCGAAGACCTGCCGTGGCTGGCGTGGATTGGCCTCGATGTCGGCCGGCGCGATCTCGCGATACACCGCCCCCACTCCGGCGGCGTCCGGCGCCGGTCCGCCGATCAACACGTCGGCGGCCGCATCCCCCATCCGTGGGCCGAGCGTCGCGGGGCCCGAGTCGCCTTCGGCCGGACCGGTGGGAATCAGCGAAGCCAGGCCTCGGCCAAGGCCGCCCTTCCTGCGTAACGGCTGCGTCATGATCGTCCCTTCGCCGATGGTTGTCAGTCGCGTAGCGCGAGTTCGCGACTCGCGTCGAGATAGCTCATCGCCCCGCGCGAGCCGGGGTCGTAGTCGATGATCGTCATGCTGTAGCCGGGCGCCTCCGAGACCTTGACGCTGCGCGGGATCACCGTGCGCAGCACCTTGCTTCCGAAGTACCGGCGCACCTCCTCGGCCACCTGGTCGGCGAGCTTGGTCCGCCCGTCGTACATCGTGAGGATCACGGTGGTCACGTCGAGTCGGGGATTCAAATGGGCCTTCACCATCTCGATGTTGCGCATCAGCTGTGACACACCCTCGAGCGCGTAGTACTCGCACTGAATCGGGATCATCACCTCTGGCGCAGCGACGAGCGCGTTGATGGTCAACAACCCCAGCGATGGCGGGCAGTCGACAAAGACGTAGTCGAAGTCGAACTGGTCGAGCGCGGCCAAAGCGTTACGCAATCGGTTCTCGCGCGCAACCATGCTCACCAATTCAATCTCGGCACCGGCCAGGTCGATCGTGGACGGGACGCAGAACAGGCGCTCGCTGTGCGGGCTGCGGCGCAGCGCGTCGTGCAGGGAGACCTCGCCGAGGAGGACTTCGTACGACGACGGCGTGCCGGCCTGCCGGTCGGTGATTCCGAGCGCCGTGCTCGCATTGCCCTGCGGGTCGAGGTCGATGACAAGTGTCTTGAGCCCCTGCACGGCGAGCGCGGCGGCAAGGTTCACCGCCGTGGTGGTTTTACCGACGCCGCCCTTTTGGTTCGCGACGGTGAAGACCCGCCGGTGATCCGGCCGGCGCAACGGTGGGTAAGTGGTGTGGAGGACCCGCATGGCACGCTCGGCGGCGGCGCCGATCGGGGTGTCGTATTCCTCCGATGTTTCACGTGAAACATGCGGCACCGCGTCCGCCGGGTCGTCGTACTCGGGGGCGCTCGCCTGCCCGGGTGCCACATCCGCCGGGGGCGGGGGCGCGGGCCAGTCTCGCGGAGAACTCATCGATGTCCCCTGTTCCCCATTCGTGCCGACCCCTGCCGCGGCTGGCTTGCGCGTCGCGCCAAGACCACGGTTGCGGGCGGACGCAAATAGTTCGCGCCACATGTGACCACCCTGGCATCAACGGCGCCCGACGCCGCCATCACACGCCGGTGCGCCCGGAGTTCGTCCCGGGCGCGCTCACCCTTGATGGCCACCATCCGGCCGCCCGGCCGTAGCAACGGCATACTCCACTTCGTCAACTTGTCCAGAGCTGCAACCGCTCGCGACACAGCCGCGTCCCTCCCCCCGTACCGTTCCCGCACCCAAGGTTCCTCGGCCCGGCCGCGCACCACCTCGACGGCCAACCCTAGTTCGGCCACCGCCTCATTGAGAAACTCGCTCCGCCGCAGCAGCGGTTCGAGAAGTACGACCTGAAGGTCGGGTCGCGCAATCGCCAACGGGATCCCCGGCAGCCCGGCACCGCTACCGATGTCTACGACGCGCTCTCCCGGATCCAGGAGTTCTCCGACGGCCACACTGTTCAGCAGATGGCGGTCCCACACCCGGTCGACCTCGCGTGGCCCGAGGAGGCCGCGTTCCACCCCTGCGGACGCCAACAGTTCGGCGTACCTCTGCGCAATAGATATATGTGGCCCGAAGATCGCGGCGGCCAGGTCCGGCGTCGGTGTCGATTCGCCAGGGGTCGTCGGCGCGGCAGGATCGAGCATCCGCTCGCAACGGCCGACATGTTTCACGTGAAACATCCCTCTGGTCTTCGTGCCGCCGCGGCCCAAGATGCCGCGGCGAACTACACCGCTGTAACTCCTAGTCGAGCAGCACCACGACGCGGCGCGACGGCTCCGCGCCCTCGCTCTCGCTGTGCACCCCGGGGACCGCCGCGACGGCGTCGTGGACGATCTTCCGCTCGAACGGCGTCATCGGTGCGAGCTCCTCGCGCTCGCCGCTGTCCAGCACGCGCCGCGCGACCTTGTCGCCCAGCGCGGCCAGCTCCTCGCGGCGGCGGCGGCGCCAGCTCGCGATGTCGAGCATGAGTCGGCTCCGCACACCGGTTTTCTGGTGCACCGCCAGCCGGGTGAGCTCCTGCAGGGCGTCGAGCACCTCGCCGGTGCGGCCCACCAACTTGTTTAGGTCGTCGCTCCCGTCGATGCTCACCACCGCGCGGTTGCCCTCGACGTCCAGATCGATGTCGCCGTCGAAGTCCAATAGGTCCAGCAGCTCCTCGAGGTAGTCGCCGGCGATCTCCCCCTCGGCGACCAACCGCTCCTCCAAGTCGTCGCCTTCGTCGGCGGCCCCTTCCGCCGGCGCCCCGTTCTCGTTGACGTCCTCGACCGACGGTTCGACGTCAACGTCGGGCTCGGTGATGTGTGCGTCCGTCATGCCTTTCTCTCCCTCATCCACGGGTCCCGTTAATGGCTCGCCTGTCCGAGCGGTCCCCTCGCGTGTGGCACCCTGGTCAGCGTTTGCGTTTCTTTGGTCGCGCTCCCGGCCGCGGGGTGCGGTTGCCTGGAGCGTTGTTGCGTGCGGCGGGCTTGGGCTTGTCCGCCTGTTCCGTTGTCGCGGTTTGCCGATCTTCGGAGCCGTCAGCGTCCGCCTTCGGCGCGGCCGGTTCCGCGTCGTCATCGCCGACCGTCGCCGAGCCGTTACCCGTCGCCGGGGTCGGCTTCGGATTGCGCTTGGGCTTGGCTCCCGGCGCTGGCGCGTTGGCTGCTCGGCGCTTGATGACTTCCTGCTTCTTGGCCTCGTCCTCTTTCTCGATCATGCCGAACACGTAGTGCTGCTGGCCGAAGGTCCAGATGTTGTTCGAGAACCAATACAGGATGATCGCGAGCGGAAGGAACGGCCCACCGACGACCACGCCGAGCGGAAACACATACAGCGCAAGCTTGTTCATCATCGCGGTCTGCGGGTTGGCCGCCGCCTCGGGGCTCTGGCGCGCGATGGATGCCCGGCTGTTGAAGTAGGTTGCGATGCCGGCGAGGATCATCACCGGGACGCCGACGGCCACCACCGCGGGACGACTGAAATCGGTGAAGGCCTCCATACCGGTGCGCTGTGTCATGGACGCACCGATCGGCGCACCAAACAGGTTGGCGTCCAGGAAGTGCTGCACCTCGAGCGGGCTGAACATGTAGTTGCCGGTAAGCCGGTTCTGGATCACCGACAGGTGCGGCTGACCGAATCCACCCTGAGTTCGGTTGAACGACCGCAGCACGTGATACAGCCCCAGGAACACGGGGATCTGCGCCAGCATCGGCAAGCAGCCCAGGATCGGATTGAAGCCGTGCTCGCGCTGCAGCTTCTGCATCTCGAGCGCCATCCGCTGACGGTCCTTGCCGTACTTCTTTTGCAGCGCCTTGATCTGTGGTTGCAGCTCCTGCATCTGCCGGGTGGTGCGGATCTGACGCACGAACGGCTTGTACAGCAAGGCTCGCAGGGTGAACACCAAGAACATCACCGCCAGGGCCCAGGCGAAGAAATTCGACGGACCCAGCAGCGCCGCGAACAACTTGTACCAAACCCACATGATCCACGACACCGGGTAGTAGATGATGTCGAGGCTGAAAAAATCAAACAAAAGATTCGCTCTCCCCTCGCGCCCCTGGCGCATCCCAGACGTCGCTGGCGTCATCGAAGTTCGCCCGGCATCCGCGGCGCTCCGGTATCGGGTCCCATCCTCCCTGATGCCATGGCCCGCACTTGGCGAGCCTGACCGCCGCCAACCAGCTGCCGCGAATCAAGCCGTACTCGGTGAGTGCATCGACCGCGTACTGGCTACACGTCGGAACGAAACGACAAGTCGGCGGTCGCAGCGGCGAAACCATGTGCCGGTACAGCTGGATGAGAAAGATCAACCCCCGCGCGGCGGCCCTGCCCGAACCGCCGACTACCGCGCGCGCCCGCGCCGTCCGATTCACCGGCGCGTCCCCGCCAGCTCACAACCGCGTCGCAGAGCGCTTCGCAGCTGCTGCTTCAGCCGCGCCGACGACGCGTGCCGACTACTCGGCAGCGCCCGGACCACCACCAGATCGGATTGATCGAGATCGCCCAGCAGGCTTCGGGCGGCATGGCGCAACCGGCGGGCGACGCGGTGGCGGTCCACCGCCGACCCCACCGCCTTGCCGATGATCAGCCCCAGCCGCGGGCCACTATTGCTGTCGGTGCGCCGGAGGTAGACGACGACATCGGACTGCACCAGACGCGCCCCGCATTTGACGGTCGCGTCGAACTCCGTCGACCGCCTCATACGGTTGCGTGCGGGAAGCACCGCCAAAACCTGACGTTGCGATCAGGCAGACAGCGCGCGGCGGCCCTTACGGCGCCGGTTGGACACGATCGAACGCCCCGCACGGGTCCGCATTCGCAAGCGGAAGCCATGCACGCGGGCTCGGCGCCGGTTGTTCGGCTGGAAGGTCCGCTTGCCCTTGGCCACGGCGTTCTCCTCGTTGTGTCTCGCTCAAAGCTTTCCCAGCCATCCGACCGCTCACGATTCGCAACCGCGGGAGTTCGTGTGTCGGTCGAAGCTGGTCTCGCTACTGGCCGGCGCGGTCCCCAGGCAGGTTCGCCTAGGTCGCAGCCGTATCGCCGACTTTCGGGCGACTGTTTGAGGGTACTGATGCGCCTTCGCTGGGTCAAACTTGGCCTGCCCCAACGGACCCACACCCAACCCGCATGAAAACATTCGTTCTCGGCGACCCGGTCCCGACCAAAACCGCACCGGATCGAAGCACGCCCCAAAGAACTTTAAATAACCCGATTGGAATGCAGCAGAACGGTTGGCAGCCGCACGGAAAACTGTTAGCTTCGGGCATGCCGTTTCAGCGTGAGACGGCGCTCGACAACGAAGCGAGGATGGCGGATCAACTAGCTGCCTAGGCGACCTGCGTGGGGTTGCCACCAGCATGGAGATCGCGGGCCGTCGCCGGAAGGCTGTGGCTCGTTTACGCTCATCCTGTCCACACCTGTGTATAACTATGTGGACAGCTGCTTTGTCGCCAAGCTGGCAGTTCCTCGACGTCGGACCAGGGAGATACGTCGTTGACCGATGACCCCGGTTCAACTTTCACGACAGTGTGGAACGCGGTCGTCTCTGAACTCAACGGCGAATCCACCGCCGACGGCGGCGCCGCCAATCGCACGACGCTTGTTGCCCCCTTGACCCCTCAGCAAAGGGCGTGGCTGAATCTGGTCCAACCACTGACCATCGTCGAGGGGTTTGCTCTGCTGTCGGTGCCGAGCAGTTTCGTCCAGAACGAGATCGAACGTCATCTGCGCGAACCCATCACCGACGCCCTGAGTCGCCGGCTCGGCCAGCAAGTCCAACTCGGGGTGCGCATCGCCCCGCCAGCGGAAGACGGCGACGACACCGTCCTCTCTCAAACCGACATCTTCGTCGACGACGCCGACCTCGAAACGTCAACTGACATCGACGAGGCTGACGAAAACGGTGAAGCCGTCATCGACGACGAACAGGGTTGGCCCAACTACTTCACCGAGCGTCCCCACATCATCGACCCGGCCATCGCAGGCGGAACCAGCCTCAACCGCCGGTACACGTTCGACACCTTCGTCATCGGTGCGTCCAACCGCTTCGCGCACGCGGCCGCGCTCGCGATCGCCGAAGCCCCGGCCCGCGCGTACAACCCACTGTTCATCTGGGGCGAATCCGGCCTCGGCAAGACACATCTGCTGCACGCGGCCGGCAATTACGCCCAGCGGTTGTTCCCGGGTATGCGGGTCAAGTACGTCTCCACCGAGGAATTCACCAACGACTTCATCAACTCGCTTCGCGACGACCGCAAGGTCGCGTTCAAGCGCAGCTATCGCGACGTCGACGTGCTGCTCGTCGATGACATCCAGTTCATCGAGGGCAAGGAAGGTATCCAGGAGGAGTTCTTCCACACCTTCAACACGCTGCACAACGCCAACAAGCAGATCGTCATCTCCTCCGACCGACCACCCAAACAACTCGCCACCCTCGAAGACCGGCTGAGGACCCGGTTCGAGTGGGGCCTGATCACCGACGTGCAGCCCCCGGAGCTGGAAACCCGCATCGCAATCCTGCGCAAAAAAGCCCAGATGGAACGCCTCGCGGTGCCCGACGACGTGCTCGAGCTCATCGCCAGCAGCATCGAACGCAACATCCGCGAACTGGAAGGCGCCCTGATCCGGGTGACGGCATTCGCGTCGCTGAACAAGACTCCGATCGACAAGTCACTGGCCGAGATCGTCCTTCGCGACTTGATCGCCGACGCGAGCACCATGCAAATCAGCGCGGCGACCATCATGGCCGCCACCGCCGAATACTTCGACACCACCGTCGAGGAGCTCCGCGGCCCGGGCAAGACCCGAGCGCTGGCTCAATCACGACAAATCGCGATGTATCTATGCCGCGAACTCACCGACCTCTCGTTGCCCAAGATCGGCCAGGCATTCGGCCGCGATCACACCACCGTGATGTATGCCCAGCGAAAGATCTTGTCCGAGATGGCCGAGCGACGCGAGGTGTTCGATCACGTCAAGGAACTCACCACGCGCATCCGTCAGCGGTCCAAGCGCTGATTCCGGCCGCTTCCGGCATCTTTTTTCAAAAAACTTCTCGCACCCCTGTAACACCAGCCACACCCAGGAGTTGTGCGCAGCGCTGTGTACAAACCCGTCAAAGACCGGTAGACCGATGGGGTCTCGGTGCACACCCGTCGTTCATCCCCACCGGCCCAACACACGCCACACAGTTGTCAACGCTGTCATCCACACCCCGGCTCTCGTCCTAGCTGCCTGAAGACCAGGCTGTCCCCAGAATCCACACCCCTTATTACTGTTACTGAGTTATCTCCGTTGTTTCTTCTTTGAAGTACAGCGCTGGGGAGGCTTCGTTACGCTGGGCTCGCAAGGCTCGCGGTGACCGGGCTTGTCGGGCTTTGCGATTAGCTTTCAAGATGGCCTCCGAAGATCTACGGTTGTTCTTCGACTGCTAGCGACGGGCGGCTAGCCAACCTTGGTTTCGAACACTCGGCAGGTGAAGGGACGCTATGGACGCGGCGACGACAACAGCTGGCCTCACCGATCTGAAGTTTCGTGTGGTGCGAGAGTCTTTCGCCGACGCGGTGTCATGGGTGGCGAAGAACCTGCCGACAAGACCTGCCGTGCCGGTACTTTCGGGCGTGTTGTTGACCGGCTCGGATGAGGGCCTGACAATCTCGGGATTCGACTACGAAGTGTCCGCCGAGGCGCAGGTTGCAGCCGAAATAGCTTCTCCTGGAAGCGTTTTGGTGTCTGGGCGGTTGCTGTCTGACATTACCCGGGCGTTGCCGGACAAACCGGTGGACTTCTACGTGGACGGTAATCGCGTCGCGTTGACATGCGGAAATGCCAGGTTTTCGCTGCCGACGATGGCGGTTGAGGATTACCCGACGCTGCCCGCGCTGCCGGACGATACCGGGAGCCTGCCGTCGGAGCTGTTCGCCGAGGCGATCGGTCAGGTTGCCATCGCCGCCGGCCGGGATGACACGCTGCCCATGCTGACGGGGATTCGGGTCGAGATCTCGGGTGAAACTGTAGTTTTGGCCGCGACCGACAGGTTCCGGCTGGCGGTTCGCGAGCTGACGTGGACGGCGTTGTCGCCCGATGTCGAGGCCGCGGTGCTGGTCCCGGCGAGAACGTTGTCCGAGGCCGCCAAAGCCGGCATCGACGGCTCGGACGTTCGCTTGTCGTTGGGTGCCGGGTCGGGCGTCGGAAAAGACGGACTGCTGGGTATCAGCGGTAACGGCAAGCGCAGCACCACCCGCCTGCTGGACGCGGAGTTCCCAAAGTTTCGTCAGCTGTTACCGGCCGAGCACACGGCGGTCGCCACCATCAACGTGGCCGAGCTAACCGAAGCGATCAAGCTGGTCGCGCTGGTCGCTGACCGGGGCGCGCAGGTGCGCATGGAATTCGCCGACGGCATGCTGCGACTTTCCGCGGGCGCCGACGATGTCGGCCGGGCAGAAGAAGACCTCGCCGTCGACTTCGCCGGGGAGCCGTTGACGATTGCGTTCAACCCGACCTACCTGACGGATGGGCTCGGGTCGGTCCATGCCGACCGGGTGTCGTTCGGTTTCACGACGCCAGGCAAGCCGGCGTTGTTGCGGCCGGCGTTCGATGACGACAGCCATCCGACGGGCAACGGTCCCTTCCCCGCCTTGCCGACGGATTACGTGTACCTGTTGATGCCAGTGCGGCTGCCCGGGTAGGTGTACATCCGGCATTTGGGACTGCGTGATTTCCGGTCCTGGGCGCAGGCCGACCTCGAATTGGAACCGGGCCGGACGGTGTTCGTCGGACCCAATGGGTTCGGAAAGACGAATCTCATTGAGGCGCTGTGGTATTCAAGTACGTTGGGTTCGCACCGGGTGGGTACCGACGCGCCGTTGATCCGGGCGGGCAATACGCGCGCGATAGTTTCGACCATCGTCGTCAACGAGGGCCGGGAATGCGCGGTCGATCTGGAAATCGCGGCGGGGCGGGCCAACAAGGCCAGGCTGAACCGCTCCCCCGTGCGCAGCACACGCGAGGTGGTCGGGGTATTGCGGGCGGTGCTTTTCGCCCCGGAAGACCTGGCGTTGGTCCGCGGCGATCCGGCGGACCGCCGGCGCTACCTCGATGATCTGGCGACGGTGCGCCGCCCGGCGATCGCCGCCGTGCGGGCGGACTACGACAAAGTGTTGCGCCAGCGCACGGCGCTGTTGAAGTCGTTGTCCGGCGCACGACATCGCGGGGGCGCGGTGGACACTCTCGATGTGTGGGACGGCCGCTTGGCCGAGCACGGCGCGGAACTGATGGCCGCCCGCATCGAGCTGGTCAATCAGTTGGCGCCCGAGGTGGAAAAGGCCTACCAGTTACTGGCGCCGGGATCGCGGCAAGCCTCGATCGGCTACCGCGCGAGCATGGATGGCGGGGGCGACGAGGGTGCCGACCGCGAGTTCCTGGAAGCCGCGTTGTTGGCTGCGCTGGCGGCACGCCGCGACGCGGAGTTGGAACGCGGAATGTGTCTTGTCGGCCCACATCGCGACGACATGGAGTTGCGACTCGGCGACCAGCCCGCAAAAGGCTTTGCCAGCCACGGGGAGTCGTGGTCGTTCGCCGTTGCGCTGCGCTTGGCGGCCTACGAGTTGCTGCGGGCCGACGGGAGCGAACCGGTGTTGTTGCTCGACGACGTGTTCGCCGAACTCGATGCGACGCGGCGCCGCGCCTTGGCTTCGGTGGCCGAAGCGGCAGAACAAGTATTGGTAACCGCGGCGGTCCTCGAAGATATACCGGCCGAGTGGGACGCTAAGCGGGTGCACATCGATCTGCGCGATGAGGACGGCGGGCGCGTTTCGGTGGTGCAAGGATGACCGGCCCCGGCGGCGGATCGACTCCCGACCGCGGCACACCGCCCGGCGAACTGACCGGCATCGACCTGGTGCGACGAACCCTCGAGGAAGCCCGCGCGGCCGCCCGTGCGCAGGGAAAAGACGCCGGCCGCGGGCGCGGCGCGCTGCCTCCGCCGCGCCGCGTCGCGGGACAGCGGCGAAGCTGGTCGGGCCCCGGGCCCGACGCGCGTGACCCCCAACCGTTGGGCAGGCTGGCGCGCGATCTGGCCAAAAAGAGGGGCTGGTCGACCCACGTCGCCGAGGGCACGGTGCTTGGCCACTGGTCGTCGGTGGTGGGACACCAGATCGCCGACCACGCAACCCCGACCACCCTGAACGACGGGGTGCTCAGCGTGGCGGCGGAATCGACCGCCTGGGCGACCCAATTGCGGATGATCCAGGCGCAGATCCTGGCCAAGATCGCCGCCGCGGTTGGCAACGGCGTAGTGACATCGCTGAAAATCACGGGGCCGGCCGCACCCTCGTGGCGGAAGGGCCCGCGGCACATCGCCGGCCGAGGCCCCCGGGACACCTACGGTTGACCGAACGGGCGACCCGCTTCAGCGCCGCCATGACGGCGGAAACCGGCTTGTCAAGCGTCCTGACGCAGCCTTCAGCGAAAAATTCCGCACACGGCGCAGATAGCTGTGCAGAAACACCCTCACAGAATCGGTCCTGGCGCCCCTTATCGGTAGACTGACGGAGAACCAGCGCAAAGTCCCGGAGACTACCCGCGCGCAACCCCAAGGAGAGCCTTCCGCCCGTGGCTGCCCAAAAGAAGAAACCGAAAGAATACGGCGCCGACTCGATCACCGTCCTGGAAGGGTTGGAAGCAGTCCGCAAACGCCCCGGCATGTACATCGGCTCCACCGGGGAGCGCGGATTGCACCACCTGATCTGGGAGGTCGTCGACAACGCTGTCGATGAGGCGATGGCGGGTTACGCGACGGAAGTCGACGTGAAGATTTTGGAGAACGGCGGCGTCCAGGTCACGGACAACGGCCGCGGTATCCCGGTGGGCATGCACGCCACCGGCATGCCCACGGTCGATGTGGTGATGACTCAACTGCATGCTGGCGGAAAGTTCGGCGGCGACGACAGCGCCTACGCGGTGTCCGGTGGTTTGCACGGCGTGGGTGTGTCGGTGGTCAATGCATTGTCCACCCGACTCGAGGTCGAGATCTGCACCGACGGCTACGAGTGGTTCCAGCATTACGACCGCTCTATCCCCGGCACGCTGAAGCAGGGCGACAAAACCAAGAAGACCGGTACGACGGTCCGCTTCTGGGCCGACCCCGGCATCTTCGAGACGACGGACTACGACTTCGAGACCGTCGCCCGCCGGCTGCAGGAAATGGCGTTCCTCAACAAGGGACTGACCATCCACCTGACCGATGAGCGGGTGAGCAACGAAGAGGTGGTCGACGAAGTCGTCAGCGACACCGCCGAAGCGCCGAAGTCCGCCGAGGAGAAGGCCGCGGAATCCGTTGCGCCGCATAAAGTCAAGCACCGCACCTTTCATTACCCGGGCGGTTTGGTCGACTACGTCAAGCACATCAACCGCACCAAGAACCCGATCCACTCGAGCATCGTCGACTTCTCAGACAAGGGGCCCGGCCACGAGGTCGAAATCGCGATGCAGTGGAACGCCGGTTATTCGGAGTCGGTCCACACCTTCGCCAACACCATCAACACCCACGAGGGCGGTACCCACGAGGAAGGGTTCCGCGCCGCGCTGACGTCGGTGGTGAACAAATACGCCAAAGAGAAGAAACTGCTGAAAGACAAAGACCCCAATCTCACCGGCGACGACATCCGCGAGGGCTTGGCCGCGGTGATCTCGGTCAAGGTCAGCGAACCGCAATTCGAGGGCCAAACCAAGACCAAACTGGGCAACACCGAAGTCAAGTCGTTTGTGCAGAAAGCATGCAACGACAAGCTCTCGCACTGGTTCGAAGCCAACCCCAGTGACGCCAAGACGGTCGTGAACAAGGCGGTGTCTTCGGCGCAAGCTCGCATCGCGGCACGCAAGGCGCGAGAGTTGGTGCGCCGCAAGAGCGCCACGGATCTCGGCGGCCTACCGGGCAAGCTCGCCGACTGCCGCTCCACCGACCCGCGCAAGTCCGAACTGTATGTCGTGGAAGGCGATTCGGCCGGCGGCTCGGCGAAGAGCGGCCGCGACTCGATGTTCCAGGCGATCCTTCCGTTGCGCGGCAAGATCATCAACGTCGAGAAGGCCCGCATCGACCGGGTGCTGAAGAACACCGAAGTCCAGGCGATCATCACCGCGCTGGGTACCGGGATTCACGACGAGTTCGACATCACCAAGCTGCGCTACCACAAGATCGTGCTGATGGCCGACGCCGACGTCGACGGCCAGCACATCTCCACGCTGCTGTTGACCCTGTTGTTCCGGTTCATGCGCCCGCTCATCGAAAACGGGCATGTGTTCCTGGCGCAGCCGCCGTTGTACAAGCTGAAGTGGCAGCGCAGCGATCCCGAGTTCGCCTACTCCGATCGCGAGCGCGACGGCCTGCTCGAGGCGGGGCAGAAGGCCGGCAAGAAGATCAACAAGGACGACGGCATCCAGCGCTACAAGGGTCTGGGTGAAATGGACGCCAAGGAATTGTGGGAGACCACGATGGACCCGACTGTGCGGGTGCTGCGTCAGGTCACCCTGGATGACGCGGCGGCCGCCGATGAGTTGTTCTCCATTCTGATGGGCGAGGACGTCGATGCTCGCCGAAGCTTTATCACCCGCAACGCCAAGGACGTTCGCTTCCTGGATGTCTGACGAATCAGGCACGCCAACTAACACGAGGAACCGATGACTGATACGACGCTGCCACCCGGCGAGGGGCCCGCCGACCGGGTCGAGCCGGTAGACATTCAGCAGGAGATGCAGCGCAGCTACATCGATTACGCGATGAGCGTGATCGTGGGCCGCGCGCTACCCGAGGTGCGCGACGGTCTCAAGCCGGTGCACCGCCGGGTGCTGTACGCGATGTACGACTCGGGGTTCCGCCCGGATCGCAGCCATGCGAAGTCGGCGCGGTCGGTCGCCGAGACGATGGGTAACTATCACCCGCATGGCGACGCCTCGATCTACGACACGCTGGTGCGTATGGCGCAGCCGTGGTCGCTGCGCTATCCGCTGGTCGACGGGCAGGGCAACTTCGGCTCGCCGGGCAACGACCCGCCGGCTGCGATGCGGTACACCGAGGCGCGGCTGACCCCGCTGGCGATGGAGATGCTGCGCGAAATCGACGAGGAGACAGTCGATTTCATTCCAAACTACGACGGCCGGGTGCAGGAGCCGACGGTACTGCCCAGCCGGTTCCCCAACCTGCTGGCCAACGGTTCGGGCGGCATCGCGGTGGGCATGGCGACCAACATTCCGCCGCACAACCTGCGCGAGCTCGCCGACGCCGTGTTCTGGTGCCTGGAGAACCACGAGGCCGACGAAGAGGCGACGCTGGCCGCCGTCATGGAGCGGGTCAAGGGGCCCGACTTCCCGACATCCGGACTGATCGTGGGCTCCCAGGGCATCGCCGACGCGTACAAGACCGGGCGCGGTTCGATCCGGATGCGCGGCGTCGTGGAAGTCGAAGAGGCCAGGGGCCGAACGTCTTTGGTCATCACCGAATTGCCGTATCAGGTCAACCACGACAACTTCATCACCTCGATCGCCGAGCAGGTCCGCGACGGCAAGCTCGCCGGCATCTCCAACATCGAGGACCAATCCAGCGACCGGGTGGGCTTGCGCATCGTCATCGAGCTCAAGCGCGACGCCGTGGCGAAGGTGGTGCTGAACAACCTCTACAAGCACACCCAGCTGCAGACCAGCTTCGGCGCCAACATGCTGGCGATCGTCGACGGCGTGCCGCGCACGCTTCGGCTCGACCAGTTGATCCGCCACTACGTCGCGCACCAACTCGACGTCATCGTGCGGCGCACCACCTACCGGTTGCGCAAGGCCAACGAACGCGCACACATCTTGCGCGGCCTGGTCAAGGCGCTCGACGCGCTGGACGAAGTCATCGCGTTGATCCGGGCGTCGGAAACGGTCGACATCGCCCGGGCTGGGCTGATCGAGCTGCTGGACATCGACGACATCCAGGCCCAGGCGATCCTGGACATGCAGCTGCGGCGCCTGGCCGCCTTGGAGCGTCAGCGCATCGTCGACGATCTGGCCAAGATCGAGGCCGAGATCGCCGACCTGGAAGACATCCTGGCCAAGCCGGAGCGCCAGCGCACGATCGTCCACGACGAACTTGGCGAGATCGTCGAAAAGTACGGCGACGACCGTCGCACCCGCATCGTCGCGGCCGACGGCGAAGTCAGCGACGAGGACCTGATCGCCCGCGAGGACGTCGTCGTCACCATCACCGAGACCGGCTACGCCAAGCGCACGAAGACCGACCTGTACCGCAGCCAGAAGCGCGGCGGGAAGGGCGTGCAGGGCGCCGGGCTGAAGCAGGACGACATCGTCGCGCACTTCTTCGTGTCGTCGACGCACGACTGGATCCTGTTCTTCACCACCCAGGGGCGGGTGTATCGGGCCAAGGCATACGAGTTGCCGGAGGCGTCCCGCACGGCGCGCGGTCAGCACGTGGCCAACCTGCTGGCCTTCCAGCCGGAGGAACGCATAGCCCAGGTCATCCAGATCAAGAGCTACGAAGACGCACCGTATCTGGTGCTGGCCACCAAGAACGGGCTGGTGAAGAAGTCCAAGCTGACCGACTTCGACTCCAACCGCTCAGGTGGGATCGTGGCCATCAACCTGCGCGACAACGACGAGCTGGTCGGAGCGGTGCTGTGCTCGGCCGAAGAGGATCTGTTGCTGGTCTCGGCCAACGGCCAGTCCATCCGGTTCTCGGCCACTGACGAGGCGTTGCGGCCGATGGGCCGCGCCACGTCGGGCGTGCAGGGGATGCGGTTCAACGAGGATGACCGGCTGCTGTCGCTGAATGTCGTTCAAGAAGGCATGTTCCTGCTGGTGGCCACCGCAGGCGGCTATGCCAAACGGACCGCGATCGAGGAGTACCCGGTGCAGGGCCGCGGCGGCAAGGGCGTGCTGACCGTTCAGTACGACCGGCGGCGTGGCAGGCTGGTTGGGGCGCTGATCGTCGACGACGAGAGCGAGCTGTACGCGATCACGTCGGGCGGGGGTGTCATCCGCACGGCCGCGCGTCAGGTCCGCAAGGCGGGGCGGCAGACCAAGGGCGTTCGGTTGATGAACCTGGGTGAGGGTGACACTCTGTTAGCCATTGCACGCAACGCCGAAGAAAGCGCCGAGGAAGAAATCGGGGAGATCGACGGCGTCGAGGAGTCGGACGGCTAATAGACTCGGCCCGACCGCACAGACGACAGCCAGCGCCGGGCGGCCTTGGTACACACGTAAGGAGCCGGGGTGACTTCACCGAACGAGCCGGGGGCCCCCAACAAGGGTGACGGCCTGAACGGGGACGGTTCGGTCGAGCGAGCCGGTGTACACCGCGCGACGCCCGCCCAGGCTGGCCGCGTGCCGGATGCCGCAGACGTGCCGCCACGGGGTCGCGGCGCCGGCCGGCCCCCCCAGCCGCATCGCCAGCCGGAGCCCCACGCCGAGCCGCGGCCGTCGGGCCCGCCCTCCGGGGTGGATGCCCGGCTGAACCGTTTCATCTCCGGCACCGCGGCACCGGGGGCGTCGGCGCATCCGAAGAGCCCGCCGCAGGACTTCGATGCCCCGCCGGCGCGCGGCGACGGTCCGCCCGCCGAGGCCTACGCCAGCGAGTTGCCCGATCTGTCCGGCCCGATACCGCGGGCCTCCCAACGCAAGCCCGCGCCCGAACGCCCCGCGGAGACGTCGACCGCGGCGGGATCGGCGCGCTCGGCGACCGACGAAGCCAGGGAAAGCCGCGAAAACCGGGTGCACGTGTCGCGGCGAACCCGGGGGCCGGTTCGGGCCAGCATGCAGATCCGCCGGATCGACCCGTGGAGCACGCTGAAGGTGTCGCTGTTGCTTTCGGTGGCGCTGTTCTTCGTCTGGATGATCGCGGTCGCGTTCCTGTACCTGGTGCTTGGCGGCATGGGCGTGTGGTCCAAGCTCAACAGCAACGTCGGTGACCTACTGAACAACACCAGCGGCAGCAGCGGCGAGCTGGTCTCCAGCGGGACGATCTTCGGCGGCGCCGTCTTGATCGGCTTGGTCAATATCGTGCTGCTGACCGCCATGGCCACCATCGCCGCGTTCGTCTACAACCTGACGACCGACCTGATTGGCGGCATCGAAGTAACGCTGGCCGACCGCGACTAGCGTCGATTCCCGGGATTTTGGGGGTGGGGCGGCGATTGCGGTAATCTCGTCGCTCGGCCGTACGCGCGTACGGGCCTATAGCTCAGGCGGTTAGAGCGCTTCGCTGATAACGAAGAGGTCGGAGGTTCGAGTCCTCCTAGGCCCACAACCATGTGCTCGTCCAGACGTTACGTACGACTCGCAGTGCCGCTGGCATTGATCGCCGCGGTGGCGGCGGTGGTGTGGTCACGACGTGGGGTCGAGGTCTGGCACATGGCCCCGGTTGATGCGCCCGCAGCCGATCATCCAGAGGGGCCTTAGCTCAGTTGGTAGAGCACTGCCTTTGCAAGGCAGGTGTCAGGGGTTCGATTCCCCTAGGCTCCACGGCGTCATCCGCCTGACGGGGGCCGCCGCATGATCGTGCCGGGGATCGGCGGTCCGTAGCCCTTCTCATTGGGCTTGTCCCGCTGGGCCTTTCGTGCTCCCGGCGGCATCGGCGGGACGAACATCGGAACTAGTGGGGCGCCCTCGGCTGTTGTTGCGGCCGCCAACGGTGCCTGTGCGGCAGCCAGCTGGATCGGCGAAGTGACCGCTGAAGGCGGGACCACAAGGTTGCCGACGTACATTCCCCTGCCCAGAGACGCGGTGACCGAAGCCTGCACTGCACCGGTCGTAGCGGCGGGTGGGGCAAAGTAATTGGGAGCCCCTCCCACCGCCTCGGGTCCGGTGAGGTTGTAGGCAATGGCCAGGTTACGGGGGGTGGGGGACAGGATGTCCGGGTACTGACCGGGCATGAAATCGTGACCGCCGGTGAATGAACTGATGAGGTTGAACGGGAACCCGCTCTGGACGATGCTGGCTTCCTGGTTAATCAAGGCCGAGATGGTGGCGTTTTCGAAAATTGGGTCCGTGGGGAGGTTGATGGGATCGGCGACGGCTTGTGCGGCGGCTTGCGTAGTGGCTTGTGTAGTGGCGGTGGCGACCGCCGCACGCTGCGTTGCCCCGCCGGCCGGGTTGGTGGTGGTGGGTGGAGGCGTGAACGGCTGTAGCGCCATGGTCTGCAGGCTGGTGGCCTGATAGCCGAGCATGGCGGTCGTGTTGTCCGCCCACATCTGCAGATACTGGAGCTCGGTGGCTGCGATTGCGGGGAAATTGATGCCGAAGTAGTTGGTCGCGATCAGCTGAGCAAGCAGCGTGCGGTTGGCGGTGACCACGCTGGGATGCACGATGGCTGTCTGGGTGGCGACGAACGAGCCGGCCATGCTGGTAGCCGCCATCGACAGTTGAGCGGCCTCGGCCGCGGTGGTTTGCATCCAGCTGACGTAGGGGATGGTGGACAGGGTCATCGCCGTCGCTGCTGGTCCCTGCCAGGGAATGCTCGCCACGGTCGCGGCGTAGTCGGCGGCGGTCTGTCCCAGCTCGATCGCCAGCTCGCGCCACGCGTTCGCGGCGGCGAGCCACGATTCGGGCCCCGGCCCTGAATGAATCAGCGCCGATGTGACCTCGGGAGGAGCCCAGAAATCCACGCCTATCCTGTCAATGCTCGCAGTTCGTTCCTCCAACATAGGCTAATCAATGCCTGGGGCACTGTTGGTGGTTTATCACGCGGCCCGTCCAGGTTATTTGAAGATTCGGCAAACTTTTCGGCTGCCGCTCGGCGCCTGCGCCAACCGCTGGATAGACAACCTCGGCTAACCGCCGTGCTGCACCTCCAGGTTGATAGACCCAAAAGCGGTGACGCGCAGGGTGATTGGTGTCGGCGTTTGGCGATCACCCGGCAGCCGGTGGTCTAGCCATCACGGTGGGCTTGAATCCGTAGGCCGGCGGGATTCGCCCGTAACCCTTGCCGCCGAGTTGCCCGAACGCGGGCGCCATCGGCAGGGCATTCACTCCCTCGGCCCCGGCGGGGACAACCGTGGCGTTGAGGGCCCCAGTACCCGGGTTGGTTACCGCGCTCACCGGTGCCCAGCTTGGTGGCACCGACAACGCGCCCAGAGGAAGCGCTCTTCCCACCCCCGCCGCCACGCCACCGGTGTTCGCGGCGGCGTTGCCGGCCGCCTGCGCCGCCCCCTCGACAGCCTTGGCCGCGGGAGCGAGACCCTTGGCGAAGGTACTCATGGCGGTAATGCCGTTGCTTATCTGTCCGAAGGACTGCGTCGACTGAATCATCGACTGCGCGGTCGACACGTAGGGGACCACGTACTTGCTGTACAGCATGACCATGTCATCGAGCGGGGTATTGGCGGAAATAATTTTGTCGATCTCCGCCCCGTTGAAAGCCAGCTGGGCCGCCGGGTTAGGCGCAGAGTCCAAGCCCGCCAACGCTTCTCGCGCCGGACCATCGGCGGTTGCGGAAACCGCGGCGGCTTGGCGCGGCAGCCCGGACGAATCGGCCACCTCCGGCGGCTCGTCGAAATCGGTCAACGTCGACGCCGCCGCCGAGGAACTCGCATAGGCGTACATCGCGGCCGCGTCCTGAGCCCACATCTCGAAATACTCCGCCTCCGCGGCGGCGATCGCCGGAGCGTTTTGTCCTAAGAAGTTCGTCGCGAGCAATGCCGCCAACAGGGCACGGTTCGCCGCGATCACGGGCGGAGGCACGGTCATCGCGAACGCCGCGTCATGCGCGGCCGCCGCGGCCGTCGCCTGGCCGGCAGCCAACTCGGAATGCTCGGCGCTGCTCTGCAGCCACGCCACGTACGGAGTCGCGGCCGCCAGGAACGACGCCGATGCCGGACCCAGCCACGGTCCGCCGGTCAGCGCAGAAATGATCGACCGAAACGCGGCCGCGGCCGAGTGCAACTCGGCGGCGAGCCCGCCCCAGCCCGTTGCGGCCGCCAGCAACGAAGTCGCGCCCGGACCGGTGTACATGCGCCCGGAGTTGATCTCGGGCGGCAGCAACCCGTAGTCCATTCGGTTCTCCCCCGTTCCTTGGGCCGTTCAGCCCGCCGACGCCGCGTTCGCAGCCTCGGTTGACGCGTAGGAAGCCGCGCTTGCCGATAGCGTGGCCACCATCAACTGATGAATCGCGGCCGCCCGGGCGCTCAACTCCTGATACCGCTGCGCATGCGCGGCGAACCGGGCGGCGGTCAGTGCGGATACCTCGTCGGCGGCGGCGGGAACGACGCCGGCGGTCGGGCCGGCAGCCGCCGCATTTCCCGCATTCCATGCGGCGCCAATCGACTGAAGATTCGCGGCAGCGTTGGCCAATTTCTCCGGATAAGCCGTTACGAAGGACATCCGTTCTCCCTTTCAAGATTCTGTCGTTGCCACCGGACGATATAAACAGCACGCTAGGCATTGGCGGCGGCAGGGCCGCACGAAATGGGGCTTGACCAGTGCCTTTCAGCAAGACTCGCGCGGATTCTAATTGCCGAATTCCAAATGGGACACTGCGCGCTGCGGGAAATTTGCATTTCACTGGATATTTCCCGGTATTCAATTAGAACGAAGGCGCGGCGGACAGCGAAATTTGAGCCCGCTATGAAATAGCCCGCCCAAAAGAGTATTTGTCAGCGTGAATGTATGAATTCGATGGGGATCCGCGCCTTCAGGGGCGCGGCTGCACGTCGACACTGGGCGGCCGCGGCGACGGCTCGGTGCGCCGGCGCGCGGAGCGCCTGGCGATACTGAAGGCGGCAGCGCCGCCGGCCAACACCCCGATGACAACCCCCGCGATCAACAGCGGGCGCTTGCCGCGGCGCCGTTGGGACCGGCGCGCGTCCTGCAGGGCCTGCGGCAGATTCGCGACCACTTGCTGCGCGGCGGCCAGCTCTTGGGCGAGAGTTTCTTGCGCCGCACCGATTTCGCGAGCCAGCCGGCCCTCCTGGTAACGGCGACGCAATCCCGATGCGGTCGATTGCGCGGACTGGACCCCCAGCCCGACGACCCCTCGCGTGAGGTCCACCGGTCCCAAGGCCGAGTAGGCCAGGCCGCGGGCCAAACGCTCACGGGGTGTCAACCGGTGGTCCGCCTGCGCGCTCATCCGCTGCCTTTCTTGCCGTCGGTGGAACCTACAGACTGCCACCAAAACGATGCCCGCGGCACCACCGCGACCATGCCATGTTCGGCGCAGCGCGCTTCGGTCGATCGACACCGGGTGCGGGCATGCGCGCGGGTGATGGCAGACTGTGACCTCGTGACTAACAGCCCCTTTCAGACTGCTACCGCCACGCTGCATACCAACCGCGGAGACATCAAGATCGCTCTGTTCGGAAACCATGCGCCCAAGACCGTCGCGAATTTCGTTGGCCTGGCGCAGGGCACGAAGGAGTACTCGACGCAGAACGCCTCGGGTAGCCCCTCCGGGCCCTTCTACGACGGCGCGGTCTTCCACCGAGTGATCAATGGATTCATGATCCAGGGCGGCGACCCGACCGGTACCGGCCGTGGCGGCCCGGGCTACAAGTTCGCCGACGAGTTCCACCCCGAGTTGCAATTCGACAAGCCCTACCTGTTGGCGATGGCCAATGCGGGGCCGGGCACCAATGGCTCGCAGTTCTTCATCACCGTCGACAAGACGCCGCACCTGAACCGGCGGCACACGATCTTCGGCGAAGTGACCGATCCCGAATCGCAGAAGGTCGTCGACACGATCGCGACGACGGCCACCGACGGCAACGACCGTCCCACCGAACCGGTCGTGATCGAGTCGATCACTATCTCCTGAGGCCGACGGCTAGTTGTCCCTGGGTCCGGCATAGCCGGCTTCGGTAAGTGCGTCGAGCACGTCCAGAGGTTCGGTCCCGAGGTCCCAACGGGAGAAGACGACCAAGCCCCCGTCGACCGTTTCGACCTCAAGCAACCGCATTTTGCGTGCCATGCGGCGAAACTCGGTGATCCGGATGATCTTGATGTCGGAGCGCTGCAATTGCTGCGTTCGGAACCAGCCTCGGATCACCAGGCCGTCGGGCGTGATTGCCAGCTTCGGCCGCGCGCGCCACGTTGCGCCCGCAAACAAGATCAGACCCGCGGCGGCAATCCCTGTCATAACCCGGCCGGGGGCGTCTGTGACCACGGTCACACTCGCGATAGCCATCAGCACGCCGGCAACGCCGCAACCAGCGATTCCTCCCGCAGGAGGCTCCCATTTAGTTTGCTGCACGAGGCCTCCACCCCCTCCCACCACTGCCTATGCGGTTATCCACAAGCGCTATCAACAGTGGGGATAAATCACACGCGTGTGATTGGGTGGTCACAACGTTGCTGGCTCAGTAACGCAGCGACCCCAAGATGAATTCATTCCGGATTTGATCTTGGTCAGTGCCAACGCATTGTGAGCAACAAGCCGGTGATCATGAAAGCGAACGCGATCGCGTAGTTCCACGGCCCCAATTGCGCCATCCAGTGCAGCGCCGCCGGGGCTTGGCTGCCGACCGCGGCTAATTGAAACACCATCAGCCACACCAAGCCGATCAGCATGAGGCCGACGAACAGCGCGACGAACCACACACTCGACGGTCCGACCTTCACCTTCACCGGGGTGCGGCTCACCGCGCTGACGGTGAAATCGTTCTTCTTGCGGACCTTGGACTTGGGCATGACTACCTCGGGGATATCTCGGAACTACCTCAACGACACGGTGAGCGGGACGGGTGCAACGATAACGACTGATGCTGCACGCATAACTTGGCTACGAGACTAACCCACCTGGCGCGTTCGCCAGGAAATGGAGAGCCGATGAGCGATACGCGCCGCTCCCCGTGGCGCTTCGGTGTGCCATTGGTCTGCCTGCTGGCGGGGTTGCTGCTGGCCGCCACCCATGGCGTGTCCGGCGGCTCTGAGATCCGCCGCAGCGACGCCCCGCGTCTGGTCGACTTGGTCCGCGAGGCGCAGTCGTCGGTGAATCATCTCAAGGCGGAACGCGACGAGCTGGCGGGCAAGATCGACTCGATGCACGGCAAGTCTTCGAATGCCGCGTTGGCCGCGATGCTGCGGCGATCCGCCGAGCTGGCCGGTGAGGCGGGGATGGATCCCGTGCACGGCCCGGGTCTGGTCGTGACGCTGCAGGACGCCCAACGTGACGCCAATGGCCGGTTCCCCCGCGACGCCTCCCCCGACGACCTGGTGGTGCACCAGCAAGACATCCAGGCCGTGCTGAACGCGTTGTGGAGCGCCGGCGCCGAGGCGATCCAGATGCAAGACCAGCGCATCATCGGTACTTCGGTGCCCCGCTGCGTCGGAAATACGCTCCTGCTCAACGGCCGTACCTACAGCCCGCCCTATACGATCACCGCGATCGGCAACGCCACGGCGATGCAGGCCGCGCTGGCCGCGGCTCCCCTGGTGACCCTGTACAAGCAGTACGTGGTCCGATTCGGGCTGGGCTATCGCGAAGAGGTCAAGCCGGACGTGCAGATCGCCGGCCACACCGAACCGGTCCGGATGCATTTCGCGCAGCCGGCCGGCCCGGTCGGGTATTGAGCGAACGGTACCCTGACACGATGCGGATCCTGGTTGTCGACAACTACGACAGCTTCGTGTTCAACCTGGTGCAGTACCTCGGACAGCTCGGCGTCGAGGCGCAGGTGTGGCGGAACGACGATGCGCGGTTGTCCAAGGAGTCCGCGGTCACCACCGAGTTCGACGGCGTTCTGCTGAGCCCGGGCCCGGGCACCCCGGAACGGGCGGGTGCGTCGGTGGGCCTCGTCCGCGCGTGCGCGGCGGCGCACACGCCATTGCTCGGAGTCTGCCTGGGACACCAGGCAATCGGCGTCGCATTCGGTGCCACCGTCGACCGCGCGCCGGAATTGCTGCACGGCAAGACCAGCAGCGTTTACCACACCAATGCCGGTGTCCTGCAAGGGCTTCCGGATCCGTTCACCGCGACTCGGTACCACTCGCTGACGATTCTGCCTGACTCGTTGCCGCCGGTGCTGGAGGTCACGGCGCGGACCCGCAGCGGCGTCATCATGGCCGTCCGGCACACCGAGTTGCCGATCCACGGTGTCCAGTTCCATCCCGAGTCGATCCTGACCGAGGGCGGCCACCGCATGCTGGCCAACTGGCTCGCCTATTGCGGGTGGGCGCGCAACGACACGCTGGTCCGCAGGTTGGAGAACGAGGTGCGCGCCGCGGTTCGGCCGCAGTTGCCGGCGGATCCCGCCGCTACTGGCCGAACTTCAGCGTGACGACCCCGTCGCGGTTGCAGCCGGCCCCGGCGGGCGGATTCTGGTAGACCACCCGGTGGGCCTGGGAACCGCCGGCGTCGACGTCGGGCCCTTTGTCCAGGAACCCCGTCCAGCCCAGCGCGCGTAGCCGTGGTTCCGCGTCGGTCCAGAACATGCCGGACAGGTCGGGCATGACGAACTGGTTGCCCTTGGACACCTGCAGTTCGATGACGGAATCGACCGGAACCGTCTGGCCCTTAGGCGGATTGGTGCCGACCACTTCGCCCGCCGGGCGGGGGCTGTCGACGGAGGCCTGGCTGAACTTGGTGAAGCCGTACACGTTGAGGTTCTTTTGCGCCGCGTCCACCGTCTGGCCGGCGACGTCGGGCAACTGCTTGGTCTCCGGCCCCGAGCCGACGATGATCGTGACCACGTTGGTGATCGCCGAGGTCTGGTTGGCCGGGGGGTTGGTCCCGATGACCTTGCCGATGAGGTCCGGCGTCGACGGCGAGTTGGCCTGCTTGAACTTGCTGAAACCGGCGGCGGTCAGCTTCTTCACCGCGTCGGAGTAGCTCAGCGAGGAGACATCCGGTAGTTCGCGTTGCTCGGGACCGGTGGAGACGTTGATGGTGATCTCGTCACCCGCGCTCACCGAGGCATTGGCGCCGGGGTCGGTGCTGATGACGTGGTCGGGCGGGATCGTCGAGTCGGGCTTCTGCAGGGTGCGTGTTTTGAACCCGCGATTCTGCAGCGCCGCGATCGCATCGGCGGACACTTGACCCCGCATGTCGGGCACCTGAACGTCGCGGGTGCTGCCGCCAAAGGTGTTGAAGGCGATGACGACAACGATCGTCAGCACCGCCAGCACCGCGACCGCGACGACCCAGCGACCGATCGAACCCCCCACCCGATCGTCGTCGGCACGGTCCAGCGCCTGGCGAGGTAGTGGGTCGGTCCGCGGGCCGCCGAGGTTGGGGCCCGTCGACGTCAGCAACGAACTCCGGTCGGCGTCGGTGAGGACCTTGGGCGCCTCGGGCGGCTCGCCGTTGTGCACGCGAACCAGGTCGGCGCGCATCTCCGCGGCGGTCTGATAGCGGTTGTCGGGGTTCTTGGCCAATGCCTTGAGGACGACGGCGTCGAGGTCGGCGGAGATGCCCTCGTGTCGCGCCGACGGCGGAATCGGGTCCTCGCGCACGTGCTGGTAGGCGACCGAGACGGGCGAGTCTCCCGTGAAAGGTGGCTCGCCGGTGAGGATTTCGTACAGCACACAACCCAGCGAGTACACGTCGGATCGGGCGTCGACGGTATCGCCGCGCGCTTGCTCGGGTGAGAGGTATTGGGCCGTCCCGATCACGGCGGCGGTCTGGGTGACACTGTTGCTGTCGGCGATCGCGCGCGCGATGCCGAAGTCCATCACCTTGACCGCGTTGGTCGTGCTGATCATGATGTTCGCCGGCTTGACGTCGCGGTGAATGATGCCGTTTTGATGGCTGAAGTTCAGCGCCTGGCAGGCGTCGGCGATGATCTCGATCGCGCGGCGCGGCGGGAGCGGTCCGTCGGTGTGCACGATGTCGCGCAGGGTGACCCCGTCGACGTACTCCATGACGATGTAGGGCAGCGGGCCCGCGGCGGTCTCCGCCTCGCCGGTGTCGTACACCGCGACGATCGACGGGTGATTCAGCGCCGCGGCGTTCTGCGCCTCCCGCCGGAAGCGCAGATAGAAGCTGGGGTCACGGGCCAGGTCGGCGCGCAGCACCTTGACCGCGACGTCGCGGTGCAGGCGAACGTCGCGGGCCAGGTGAACCTCGGACATACCCCCGAAACCGAGGATGTCACCGAGTTCGTAGCGGTCGGACAGGTGCTGCGGGGTTGTCATTGCGGTATCTCGTACTGGGCCGGCGACGCGCTGGGTGTAAAGGGGATTCCCCAGCCGGGTTCGGGCGGCCCGCTCCGCATTCCAGAATTACCTATCGTCGGTCGATCCGTCCAATTAGGCCGCAGGCTGGGGCCCGCACCGGTCGGGGTCTTCGTCGCCGGCGGGGTCCCGGTGTCGGTGACGGTCGGGGCGGGTGTCTGCTGCTGCTCGTTTTCCGTGCGGGAATTGATGACGATGAGCACCGCGATGATGATCGCCAGCGCTCCGAGCACCCCGGCCGCCCACAGCAGCGCGCGCTGACCCGATGAGAACGTTCGCCGGGGCGCGGGCGTCCGGTGGCCGCCCGTCGACGGCCGGGATCGGCGCGGCGGCGGAGTCCGGCCCGTGACGGTGGCCGCCCTGGTCGCCGCACCGGAGGAGATCGCGACCGGCGAGGCCCGACCGGGCGGCGGTGACTGGCTCGGCCGGGGCGGGCGTCGTCCCGCCCGTACGGCAGCGACGGCGTCGGCGAACGGTCCCCCACTGCGGTAGCGCATACCGGGGTTCTTGACCAACGTGATCTCGATGAGTTCTCGCACGTTGGGCGGAAGCTCGGACGGAAGCGGCGGCGGGGGTTCCTTGATGTGCTTCATCGCCACGGTCAGGGCGCCGTCACCGGTGAACGGTCGCTTGCCCGAAACCACTTCGTACCCAACGACTCCCAGCGAGTACACGTCGCTGGCGGGCGTGGCGTCGTGGCCCAGCGCCTGTTCGGGCGCGATGTATTGCGCGGTGCCCATCACCATGCCGGTCTGGGTCACCGGCGCGGCGTCGACGGCCTTGGCAATACCGAAGTCGGTGATCTTCACCTGCCCGGTGGGGGTGATCAAGATGTTGCCCGGCTTGACGTCGCGGTGCACCAGGCCGGCGGCGTGCGCGACCTGCAGAGCGCGGCCCGTCTGCTCGAGCATGTCCAGCGCGTGCCGCAGCGACAACCGCCCGGTGCGTTTGAGCACCGAATTCAACGGTTCGCCGTTGACCAGCTCCATCACCAGATAAGCGGTGCGGCCCTCCCCGTCCATCTGGCTCTCGCCGTAGTCGTGGACGCTCGCGATTCCGGGATGGTTGAGCATCGCGGTGGTGCGCGCCTCCGCGCGGAACCGCTCGATGAACTCGGGATCCTGGGAGAACTCGCCCTTGAGCACCTTGACCGCAACGCGCCGGCCCAGCCGGCTGTCGACCGCCTCCCACACCTGGCCCATGCCACCGGTGGCGATCAGGCGCTGCAGGCGGTACCTGCCAGACAGCGTCACACCAACTCGCGGGCTCATGGTCCTCCCTGCAGCGCGGCCTCGATGACTGCGCGCCCGATCGGTGCTGCGAGTGCACCGCCGGTCGCGGACAGGCGGTCGGCGCCGTTCTCCACTAGTACCGCCACGGCCACCTTGGGTGATTGCGCGGGCGCGAACGCGATATACCACGCGTGCGGCGGAGTGTTCCGCGGGTCGGTGCCATGCTCTGCGGTACCAGTTTTGGATGCGATCTGCACGCCGGGAATGGCCCCTTTCTGTTGTGCGACCTTCTCGGCGCCGACCATCAGCTCTGTTAGCTTAGCGGCGACCTGCGGCGACACGGCGCGGCGCTGTTGATACGGCGCGGTGGTACTGATGTTGGCCAGGTCCGGACCCTTGAGGCTATCGATCAAGTAGGGCTGCATCGTCACGCCGTTGTTCGCGATGGTCGCGGCGACCTCCGCGTTCTCCAGCGGCGTCAGCGCGACGTCCTTCTGACCGATGCTCGACATCCCCAGCGCGGCGGCGTCCGGGATTATGCCGACCGTCGACTCCGCGACCTGGAGCGGGATGACACTCGGAGTGCTGTCCAGGCCGAAGGAACGGGCCATGCTGCGCAGGGCGTCGGCGCCGGTGAGCATTCCCAACTGGACGAATGCGGTGTTGCATGACAGGGCGAAGGCCTCGCTGAGCGGCACGGTCGGCGCGCTGCCGTTGCCGCATGGCTTCCCTCCGTAGTTCTCCAGCGTGGCGGTGCTGTCCGGCAACGGAATCGTCGGCGCCGCGGTCAACTGCTCGGAGTCGGTAGCCCCGGCCTGCAGGGCCGCGGCGGTGGTGATCACCTTGAACGTCGAACCGGGCGGGTAGGTCTCGGAGATGGCCCGGTTGGTCAGCGGACTGTCTAGGTCGTCGCGGAGCCGCTGCCACGCCTGCGCCTGCACCTCCGGGTCATGCGACGCCAGCAGGTTGGGGTCATAGGACGGTGACGACACCATGGCCAAAATCTTGCCGGTCGACGGTTCGAGCGCGACGACGGCTCCCTTGCACGGCGGTCCACCGCAGCCCTGCTGCATCGCATCCCAGCCGGCCTGCTGGACGTGCGGGTTGATAGTGGTGTCGACGTTGCCGCCGCGCGGATCGCGACCGGTGAAGAAGTCGGCCAGCCGCCGCCCGAACAGCCGCTCGTCGGACCCATTGAGCAGCGGGTCCTCGGCTCGCTCCAGGCCCGAGCTGGAATAGCGCAGTGAGTAGAAGCCGGTGATCGGTGCGTACACAGCGGGATTGGGGTACACCCGCAGGAATCGGAAATGGCTGTCGGTGGCCACCGAATAAGCCAGCAGCTGGCCGCCCGCGATGATCTGGCCGCGCTGACGCGAGTACTCGTCGAGCAGGACGCGCTGATTGCGCGGGTCGGCGCGCAACCCGTCGGCGGCGAAGACCTGCGTCATGGTGGCGTTGAGCAGCAGCAGCACGATCAACGCCATCACGGTCACTGAGATCCGACGCAGCGAGGCGTTCATACCCGCTCGATCACTTCGGTGCCGGCCGCCGCGATGGGCGACTTGTTGTGGGCACGGGTGCGCAATGGACGCCGGGCGCTGTGCGAGATGCGCGCCAGAATCCCCAGCAGCACATAGTTCGCCAGCAGCGATGAGCCGCCGTATGACATCCACGGGGTGGTCAGCCCGGTCAGTGGAATGAGCTGGGTTACCCCACCGACCACGATGAACAGCTGAATGGCCAGCGTCGACGCCAGGCCGGCGGCCAACAGCTTGCCGAAGCTTTCCCGTGTCGCGATCGCGGTGCGCAGGCCGCGGACGAGGACGATCGTGTAGAGCATCAGGATGCTGGCGAGCCCGACCAGTCCGAGTTCCTCGCCGAACGCGGCGATGATGAAATCGGTGGACGCCGCCGGCACGGTGTCGGGTTGACCGTTGCCCAGCCCGGTGCCGAAGATGCCACCCGTAGCAAAGCTGAATAACGATTGCACGATCTGATAGCCGTGGCCGTCGGGGTCGGCGAAGGGGTCCCACCACGTCTGCACGCGAACCCGGACATGCTCGAAAATGAAGTACGCCACAACGCTTCCCGCCGCGAACAGCACCAAGCCGATGACGACCCAACCGAATCGCTGGGTGGCGAGGTACACCACCACCAGGAACGACGCATAGAGCAGCAGCGAAGTACCGAGATCTTTCTCGAAGACCATCACACCTATCGAGATCACCCATGCCGCCAGCAGCGGTGCGAGGTCGCGCGCACGGGGCACGTTCATGCCCATGAAATGCCGGCCGACGCTGGTGAACAGGCCGCGCTTGGCAACCAGCACCGCGGAGAAGAAGATCAGCAGCAGAATCTTGGAGAACTCGGCGGGCTGAATTGAGAAGCCCGGGAAGCGAATCCAGATCTTGGCGCCGTTCTCCTCGGACAGCGATGCCGGCAGCAGCGCGGGGATAACCAAGAAGACCAGGCCCGCGAACCCGCAGACGTAGCCGTAGCGCGCGAGTTGTCGATGGTCCTTCAAAAAGGTGACCACGAGCGCGAACGCGGCCACCCCGACCAGCGTCCACAGCATCTGTTGGGTTGCGCTGGGGTGATGGCGACCGCTCAGCTCGTTGTTGACGATGTCCAGCCGGTGGATCATCACCAAGCCAAGTCCGTTGAGCAACGCCACAATTGGCAGCAATAGCGGGTCGGTGTAGGGCGCGAAACGCCTAACGGCAAGATGCGCGCTCCCGAACACGACCAGAAAAACCAGCCCGTAGGTGGTCAGGTCCCAGCGCAGGCCCCGCTGTTGGTTCGCCTCGACGATCAGCAGCGCGGCGACGGTGATCACGGCGGCGAAGCACAACAACAGCAGTTCGGCGTTGCGTCGAGTGGGTAGCGGAGGCGTGACCGCAACCGGTGGCTGGACCTGGGTGGTCATGCGGCCGCCCGGCAGTCGATGCCCGGCTGAGGTGGGGGTGGCGGGAGTGTTGTGACCGTCTGGGAAATGCTCGGGGGCGAGGTGGTCGCGGGCGCTGCCGGCGAAGTGGTCGCGGGGGCGCTGGTGGGAGTCGGGCTGCTAGGTGAGGTGCCGCTGGAGGTGGTGGGTGCTGTGGCGCTTGGTTCTGGCGCCCCGCTGGTGGCTGGGCCGCCGGGCGGAGAGGTGGCGCGAGGCGGCGGGCAGGCCGGCAGCAGGGAGTTGGCGGACAACTCGCGCAACTGCCCGATGGCGTCGTCGAGAGTGCCGCCCGGCAGCCCCGCCTGAACCTGGGCGCGCTCCGCGGGACGCAGGTCCTGCAATCGCATCAGGTGACAGTCGAG
>NZ_MBEM01000265.1:0-7706 GCF_001954045.1 Mycobacterium sp. SP-6446
CTCTCCAGCTCTCCGGGCACCCGGCCCTGGCCGCCGTACGAACCGTGGAATATCCCGGCGAACACGCCCGTCGCCGACCCGCGCAGCGTCAACGGATCAATTCCGGCCCGCTCCAACGCTTCCCACGACACTTCCATCAACAAGCGCTGCTGCGGATCCATCGCGAGCGCCTCGCTGGGCGCGATGCCGAAGAATGCCGCGTCGAAATCGGCGGCGTCCGCCAGGAATCCGCCGCACCGGGTGTACGCCTTGCCGATCGCGTCGGGGTCGGGGTCGAACAGGCCGCCCAGATCCCAGCCGCGATCGGACGGGAACTCGGACACCACGTCGCGGCCCTCGACGACCATGTCCCACAAGGCCTCCGGGGAATCCACGCCGCCCGGATACCGGCACGCCATCCCCACCACCGCGATCGGGTCGGTCGCCACGGCCAGGTACTCGCGGTTCTCCCGCTTCAGTCGCTCGTTTTCCTTGAGGGACTTGCGGAGGGCCTCGACGAGTTCGTCCTGCTTGCTGTTCATACGACCCCCGCCGAACACGGATCGCGCATCAGTGCCAGCGCAACAACACAAGTTCAGAGCAGAATCCGGGACCCATCGCGAGCATCAGGCCTGGGCTGCCGCTGGGCGGCCGCTTGCCGATGGTGTCGCGCAGCACGTGCAGCACCGACGCCGAGCTCAGGTTGCCGATCTCACCGAGTGAGCGCCAGGTCAGCTCCAAAGCCTCCGGCGGCAGGGACAGGGCGGCGTTGATCGCTTCGATGACCTTCGGGCCACCGGGGTGGCTGACGAAGGCGCCGATGTCGTCGGTGGTCAGGCCGTGGGCGGCCAGGAACTCAGTGACGTCCTTTTCGATGTATTGCTCGACCACCGCGGCGACGTCCTTCGACAGCACCAGTTCGAATCCCGTCGTACCGATGTCATAGCCCATCGTGCGCAGCGAGTCGGGATAGAGGTGGCTGCGCGAATCGACGACGGTGGGCCCGGCGGCGCCGATCTGTTCCGCGCGACGCTCGCCGACCGCGACCACCGCACCAGAACCGTCAGCAAACAATGCGCTGCCGACCATGCCCGCCAGCGACGGCTTGTATCCCGGGTAGGTCAGCGAGCAAAGCTCGACCGAGACGAGCGCCGCGACCCCGTCCGGCGCGCCGCGCAGGTAGTCGTTCAGCCGGGCCACCCCCGCGGCCCCGGCCACGCAGCCCAACCCGAACAGCGGCACCCGGCGCACGTCGTCGCGCAGCCCGAGCCGCCCGGCGATCCGGGCATCCAGCGACGGCACCGCCAGCCCGGTGACCGTCGTCGTGACGAGCACGTCGAGGTCTTGGGGTCGCAGCCCCGCCTCGTCCAGCGCCCCCACCAGCGCCTCACAGCCGAGGTCCACGGCGTTTTCGATGAAGATCCGGTTCGCCGTGCCGAAGTCTTTGAGCGTCGGATACTTCTCCAGCGGGAGGACCAGGTGGCGGCTGTTGACCTTGGCGCTGGTGTGCAGCTGCCGAACGATGTCCTCGTAACCCTCGAACTCCGGAATGCTGACGAAAAAGTCGGTGAGCTCGCGCTGGGAGTAGCGATGTGGCGGCAACGCACCGAACACGCCCGCGATGACGCTCATTGGACCCACCCCCTGGTCACGTACTCCCGGACACGACGGTTCACCCGGATTGCTTAGCTGATGGAAGCTTAGTCCGCTCGCAAATTAACGGCAAAGAAACGGGCAGTCTCGTTTCAGCCCGCCAGCTGCTGTTGCAGCCGCTCTTTGAGCCGCTCGGAGCTGGCCAGGACCCCGTCGAGTTGGTCGGCGACCCGGGTCGGCGCGGTGCCTCCCCGGGCGTCGCGCGCCGACACCGAGCCTTCGATCGTCAGCACCTCCCTGACCTGCGGCGTCAGGTCGGAGCTGATGGCGGCCAGCTCGTCGTCGGTCAGCTCCTCGAGCCCGACGCCGCGCTCCTCGGCCGTGCGCACGGCGGCGCCGGCGGCCTCGTGCGCGGATCGGAACGGGACTCCCTGGCGCACAAGCCATTCGGCGATATCAGTGGCCAGCGTGTAGCCCGCCGGGGCCAGCGCCGCCATCCGCTCGACGTTGAACGTCAGGCTGGCCACCAGGCCCGCCATCGCCGGCAGCAGCAGCTCCAGTTGGGCCACGGAGTCGAACACCGGTTCCTTGTCTTCCTGCAGGTCACGGTTGTAGGCCAGCGGCTGGGCCTTCAGTGTCGCCAGCAGGCCGGCCAGGTTTCCGATCAGCCGCCCCGACTTGCCGCGCGCCAGCTCGGCGATGTCGGGATTCTTCTTCTGCGGCATGATCGAGCTGCCGGTGGACCACGAATCGTGCAGGGTGACGTAGCCGAACTCCGTCGAGCTCCAGATGATGATGTCCTCGGCGAGCCGGGATAGGTCCACGCCGATCATGGCGAACACGAACGCGGCTTCCGCGGCGAAATCCCGGGCCGCGGTCGCGTCGACGGAGTTGTCCGCCGAGGCGGCGAAGCCCAGGTCCGCGGCGATCGCGTCGGGGTCCAGTCCCAGCGACGTGCCAGCCAGCGCGCCCGCGCCGTACGGGGACACCGCGGCACGCTTGTCGAAGTCGACGATCCGGTCGACGTCGCGCAGCAAGGGATGCGCGTGTGCCAGCAGATGATGGGCCAGCAGGATGGGCTGCGCCGACTGCAGGTGGGTCTTGCCGGGCATGATGGCCTTCGGGTGGGCGGCGGCCTGGGGGGCCAGCGCCGCGACGACGTCGAGCGCCCCGGCGGCGACCCGCCGCACGGCGTCGCGAAGCCACATCCGGAACAGCGTGGCCACCTGATCGTTGCGCGACCGGCCGGCGCGCAGCCGGCCACCCAGGTCGGGCCCGACCCGGTCGATCAGGCCGCGCTCAAGGGCGGCGTGCACGTCTTCGTCGCTGACCAGCGGCGAAAAGCTGCCGTCGGCCACATCCTCGGCGAGGCTGTCCAGCCCCGCCAGCAGCCCGTCGCGCTGCTCCTCGTTGAGCAGCCCGGCCCGGAACAGCACGATGGTGTGGGCCCGCGACGCGGTGATGTCGTAGGGCGCCAGCACCCAGTCGAAGTGGGTGGACTTGCTCAGCGCGGCCAGCGCCTCGGACGGGCCGTCGGCGAACCGCCCGCCCCACAGTGATCCCTCGCGAGTGCTCACCGGCCTCTCACCCCATCCGCGAGTGTGAATCTCACGACGCTTCGACGGCGTGTCGCGTCGAACATTTCACACTCGCGGCCACGAAAACTCACTGCAGGTCCCGGCGGGAGGCGATCTTCGATGACAACCCGTGCACGTAGACGAAGCCCTTCGCGGCCGACTGGTCGAAGCTGTCGCCCTCGTCGTAGGTGGCGAGGTTGAAGTCGTAGAGCGATTGCGCGCTGCGGCGGCCGTTGACCGCAATGTGGCCGCCGTGCAACACCATTCGCACCTCCCCGGACACGTGCTCCTGCGTCTTGGCGACGAAGCTCTCCAGCGCGACCTTGAGCGGTGAGTACCACAGCCCGTCGTACACCAGCTCGGCCCAGCGCTGGTCGGTGTGCCGTTTGAAGCGACCGAGTTCGCGCTCGAGGGTGACGTGTTCGAGCTCGGTGTGCGCGGTGATGAGCACCATCGCGCCTGGCGCCTCGTAGATTTCGCGGCTCTTGATGCCGACCAACCGGTCCTCGACGACGTCGAGCCGTCCCACGCCCTGCGCGCCGGCGCGGGTGTTGAGTTCCTCGATGGCCTGCAGCATCGACACCGGCTTGCCGTCGATGGACACCGGCACGCCCCGCTCGAACCCGATGATCACCTCGTCGGGCGTGCTCCAGTTCAGGGTGGGGTCTTCGGTGTAGGCGTAGATGTCCTTGGTGGGCGCGTTCCACAGGTGCTCGAGGAATCCCGTCTCCACGGCGCGGCCCCACACGTTCTGGTCGATGGAGAACGGCGAGCGTTTGGTGACGCCGATCGGGATCGCGTTCTCCTCGGCGAACGCGATCGCCTTCTCCCGCGTCCACGCGTAGTCGCGCACCGGCGCCAACACCTCCAAATCCGGTGCCAGCGAGGCGAATCCGACCTCGAACCGGACCTGGTCGTTACCCTTGCCGGTACAGCCGTGCGCGACGATGCCGCCCCCGTGCTCGCGGGCGGCCGCCACGAGGTGCTTGACGATCAGCGGCCGGCTGATCGCGGACACCAGCGGGTAGCGGTCCATGTACAGCGCGTTGTTCAACACCGTCGGCAGGCAATATCCCTCGGCGAATTCGTCCCGGGCGTCGACAACAACGGCCTCGACCGCGCCGCAGTCCAGGGCCCGTTGGCGCACGACTTCCATGTCCTCGCCGCCCTGGCCCAGATCGATCGCGACCGCCACGACCTCACGGCCGGTCTCCTTGCCTATCCAGCTGATCGCCACCGAGGTGTCCAAACCGCCGGAATACGCCAGGATGACGCGTTCTGACATGAGTCAATCTCCTTTATTTGAGGCTCTCGAGAGTGGCGGCCAGCTCGGCGCCGGTCATCGGCTCGCGGGCGGCCACGAAGAGGGTGTCATCGCCGGCGATCGTGCCGACCACGTACGGTAGCGCCGCCCGGTCGATTGCGCTGGCCAAATAGTCGGCTGCGCCGGGCGGGGTGCGCAGCACCGCCAGGTTCGCGCTGGAGTCGACGGACACCAGCAGCTCGCCCAGCAGCCGCGACAGCCGCGCGGTGCCGCCGGAGACCCCGCGCACCGGGCTGCCGTCCTCGGGGACGACGTAGACCCCGACGCCGCCGTCCGCGCCGCGCAGCTTCACCGCGCCGAGCTCCTCGAGGTCGCGCGACAGCGTGGCCTGGGTGACGTCGATGCCCTCGTCGGCCAGCCGCACCGCCAGTTCGCTCTGGCTGCTGATCGACGACGACGACAGGATCGCGACGATGCGGGCCTGCCGGCCGGCGCGGGTGGTTTCGGGGGTGGGCTTGCTGCGGGTCATTTCGACCGCTCCAACAGCCACACCAGCAGCGCCTTCTGGGCGTGCAGGCGGTTCTCGGCCTCGTCCCACACCGCGCTGCGCGGCCCGTCCATCACCTCGTCGGTGATCTCGTCCCCGCGGTGGGCCGGAAGGCAGTGCAGCACAATGGCTTCCGAATCCGCCAGGCCGACGAGTCGCGGGTTGAGCTGATACGGCCGGAACGGGGTGCGGCGGTCCAGTCCGTCGTCCTCCTGCCCCATCGACGTCCAGGTGTCGGTCACCAGGACGTCGGCGCCTGCCGCGGCGGCCTCCGCATCGGGGGTGACCAGCACCGACGCGCCGGTGGCCCGCGCGCGCTGCTCGGCGGCGGCCACGACGGCCGGGTCGGGCGCGAAGCCGTCGGGCGCGGCGACAGTGACGTGGATGCCGGCGGTGACGGCGCCGAGCATCAGCGAATGGGCCATGTTGTTGGCGCCGTCGCCGAAGTAGGACAGCCGCAGCCCGTGCAGCGTCCCCTTGCGTTCGGCGATGGTCTGCAGGTCGGCGAGCACCTGGCAGGGATGGAACTCGTCGGACAGCGCGTTCACCACCGGCACCGTCGCCGCCGAGGCCATGGCGTCGAGCCGGTCCTGCCCGAACGTCCGCCACACGATGGCCTCGACGTAGCGGGACAACACCTGGGCGGTGTCCTGCAACGTCTCGTCGCGGCCCAGCTGGGTGCTGCGGGCATCGACGACGACGGCATGCCCGCCGAGCTGGGCGATACCAACCTCGAACGAGAACCGGGTGCGGGTGGAGTTCTTGTCGAAGAGGACCGCGACGCCGCGCGGACCCTCGAGCGGGCGACGGGCGAACGGGTCCTTCTTCAGGTCCGCGGCCAGCTGCAGGACCTCGGCCTGCTCGGCCGGTGCGAGGTCGTCGTCGCGCAGGAAATGCCGAATCATGTTGCGGCCCTATCGAGGATCCCCGGCAGGGCGGCGATGAAGCCCTCGATCTGGGATTCGGTGATGATCAGCGGCGGCGCCAGCCGGATGACGTCGGGAGCGGCGGCGTTCACCAGGAATCCCGCGCTGCGGGCGGCCGCCTCGGCGTCCTTGGCCCGCGGCGCGGACAGCACCACACCCCACAGCAGGCCGCGGCCGCGAACGTGGTCGATCAGCGGGTGCCCGAGCCTTTCGATGCCGTGCCGGATCGTCTTGCCCAGCACCTCGGCACGCCGGACGAGGTCGTCGGCGGCCAGGACGCGCAACACGGCCAGCGCCGCGGCGGTGCAGACGGGGTTGCCGCCGAAGGTGCTGCCGTGCAGGCCCGGCATCACCAGCTCGGCCGCCGGCCCGACGGCCAGGCAGGCCCCGATCGGCAGCCCGCCGCCGAGCCCCTTGGCCAGCGTCACCACGTCGGGGGTGATGCCGTCGTGCTGGTGGGCGAAAAACGCGCCGGTGCGGCCCATTCCGGTCTGTACCTCGTCGAGGACCAGCAGGGCCCCGTGCCGGGCAGTGATGTCGCGGGCCGCGACCAGGTAGCCCTCGGGCGGGACGACGACGCCGCTCTCCCCCATGATCGGTTCGAGGAACACCGCGGCGGTGTCGTCGTCGACGGCGGCCGCCAGCGCATCCACCGAGCCGTACGGGACGTGTGTGACCTCACCGGGCAGCGGCGCGAACGGCGCCTGCTTGCTGGGCTGACCGGTCAAGGCCAGAGAGCCCATCGTCCGGCCGTGGAAAGCCTCTTGTGCGGCAACGAGTTTCGTGCGTCCGGTGAGCCGCGACAGCTTGAACGCCATCTCGTTCGCCTCGGTCCCGGAGTTGCAGAAGAACACCCGGGTCTGCGCGTCCGCGCCCAGCAGCCCGACCAGTTCTTCGGCCAGCGCGATGGCGGGTTCGGTGGCATACAGATTGGACGTGTGGCCCAGCGTCGCGACCTGATGCGTCACGGCTTCGACGATGGCGGGGTGGCGATGGCCGAGCACGTTGACTGCGATGCCGCCGAGCAGGTCCAGGTAGGCCTTGCCGTCGACGTCGGTGACGACGGCGCCCTCCCCGCTGGCCAACGCGACCGGCGGGGTGCCGTAGTTGTGCATCATCACGGCTTCCCACCGCTGCCGTAGCTCGTCGGTATGGGTCATGCCGAAACCACCTTGGTGCCCGTGCCCGCGTCGGTGAAAAGCTCCACCAGCACGCAGTGTTCGACCCGCCCGTCGATGACGTGTGCGCTGGGCACACCGGCCGTGACCGCGCGCAGGCAGGCTTCGACCTTGGGGATCATGCCGGCCTCCAGCGTGGGTAGCAATTGCGCCAGTGTGGCGGTGTCGATTTCGCTGACCAGCGAATCGCGGTCGGGCCAACTGGTGTACAGGCCTTCGACATCGGTCAGCATCAACAGCTTTTCGGCTCCCAGGGCTTCGGCCAGCGCCGCCGCGGCGGTGTCGGCGTTGATGTTGTGCACCACGCCGTCGGCGTCGGGCGCGAGCGTCGACACCACCGGAATGCGGCGCGCCGCAATCAGATCCAGCACCGCCGCCGTGTTGACCTGATCGACGTCGCCCACCAGGCCGATGTCGGTGGCCACACCGTCGACGGTGACGCTGCGCCGCACGGCGGTGAACAGCTGCGCGTCCTCGCCGGTGATGCCGACGGCGTAGGGCCCGTGTGCGTTGATCAGGTTCACCAGTTCGCGGCCGACCTGTCCGAACAGCACCATCCGCGCCACGTCGAGCACTTCCGGTGTGGTGACCCGGAATCCGCCCTTGAAGTCGCCCTCGATGCCGAGGCGGCGCAACATCGCG
>NZ_MBEM01000266.1:0-913 GCF_001954045.1 Mycobacterium sp. SP-6446
CAGGTTGAAATACAGGTCCCGCCCCGACGACCAGGGATGGATCATCGGCGCGTAGATCCCACCGGGCATCTGGAACGACGACACCAGCGGCTGTTCGGGACTCCACGGTCCCTGGGGAGCCGGCGCCGTCCTGGCCACGACGTCGTTGCTGCCACCGTTGGTGTACAGCACCAAGTACTGCTTCAGATAACTGTTGTACTGGGACGACATTTCGCCCACCGGGCCGGGGAAAACCGGCGTCGCCGCGCCCGGATTGTTCGGGACCCAGCGCCCGCCGTTGTCGCCGTTCCAGATGCCCGGTGGGATCTACGCGCCGATGATCCATCCCTGGTCGTCGGGGCGGGACCTGTATTTCAACCTGTCGCTGTGGTCGGCCTACGACGTGATGTTGATGCACACCGTGCTGCCTTAGCCTTTCGGCTTGACCTGCGGTGATGCCGCGTTTGTGCAATAGTGTTTGCCTGATGAAGAGACAAGCAGCACTTGCGATCGCTATCGGCGCCGCATTCGCGGCAACGCCGGTCGCGCATGCCGACAACAACTGGATTGCCATGGCGATGTCCGATTCCACCGGGCAGATCAAGTTCGTTGACGGTGGGACCAGTCAAGGTGCCGCCGAGCAGAAGGCGATGGAGACGTGTCGCAAGGCCATCAGCGACTGTCGCCTTCTGGCCAGCGGGCAGGGCGGGTGCATCGCGCTCGTTTTGAACAGCGCGAAAACCAAGTACTTCGGCGGCTGGGGCCCGACCCGCGAAGAAGCCGAGGCGGCGGCGCTAGGGATCGCCGGCGGCGGAACGGTCCAAGCCGGGCACGGCCACTGTCAAGGCGACGGGGGCGCCGGCGGGGGCGGATTCGGTGCCGCGTTCGGCTGCAGCTGCGTGGCATTCGGCGTCTGCGGGAAGCCCGGCGCGGG
>NZ_MBEM01000267.1:0-50939 GCF_001954045.1 Mycobacterium sp. SP-6446
CACTGCGCGGCGATCTACGACCTCACCGCCGGCGAGGCCGCGCAGCGGGCCGCCAACGTGGAGGGAACCCGCGCCGTCATCGAGCTGGCGCAGCGACTGGGCGCCACGCTTCATCACGTGTCGTCGATAGCCGTGGCCGGCGACTTCGCCGGCGAGTACACCGAGGACGACTTCGACGTCGGCCAGCAGTTGCCGACGCCGTATCACCAGACCAAGTTCGAGGCCGAGTCGCTGGTGCGCTCGGCGCCCGGGCTGCGCTACCGCATCTACCGGCCCGCGGTGGTGGTCGGTGATTCGCGCACCGGCGAGATGGACAAGGTCGACGGGCCCTACTACTTCTTCGGAATATTGTCCATGCTGGCCCGCCTTCCCAAGTTGACGCCGATCCTGCTGCCCGACACCGGGCGCACCAACATCGTCCCGGTCGACTACGTGGCCGACGCGCTGGTCGCCCTCATGCACGCCGACGGTCGAGACGGGCAGACCTTCCACCTCACCGCGCCGAAAACCATTGGGCTGCGCGGCATCTACCGCGGCGTCGCCAAGGCGGCCGGGCTGCCCCCGCTGCGCGGGTCGCTGCCCGGCTCGGTGGCGGCGCCGGTGCTGAAGGCCAGTGGGCGCGCCAAATGGCTGCGCAACATGGCGGCCACCCAGCTGGGGATTCCCGCCGAGATCCTCGACGTCGTCGACCTGAAGCCAGTTTTCGTCAGCGACGAGACCCGGAAAGCGTTGCGCGGCACCGGCATCGAGGTCCCCGAGTTCGCGAGCTACGCCCCCAAGCTGTGGCGGTACTGGGCCGAGCACCTCGACCCCGACCGCGCACGGCGCGACGACCCGGCGGGACCGCTGCAGGGACGGCACGTCATCATCACCGGCGCATCGAGCGGCATCGGCCTCGCGTCTGCTATCGCCGTCGCGGAAAAGGGCGCGACGGTTTTCGCGCTGGCCCGCAACGCCGACGCGCTGGATCAGCTGGTGGCCGAGATCCGCGCCAACGGTGGCCGGGCGTTCGCGTTCACCTGCGACGTCACCGACTCCACCTCGGTGGAGCACACCGTCAAGGACATCCTGGGCCGCTTCGGCCACGTCGACTACCTGGTGAACAACGCCGGCCGGTCGATCCGGCGCTCGGTGGTCAACGCGACGGACCGCATGCACGACTACGAGCGGGTGATGGCGGTCAACTACTTCGGCGCGGTGCGGATGGTGCTGGCGCTGCTGCCGCACTGGCGCGAACGCCGGTTCGGACACGTCGTCAACGTGTCGAGCGCCGGTGTGCAGGCCCGCAATCCGAAATACAGTTCGTACCTGCCCACCAAGGCCGCGCTGGACGCGTTCGCCGATGTCGTCGCGACGGAGACGCTGTCCGACCACATCACGTTCACGAACATCCATATGCCGCTGGTCCGCACGCCCATGATCGTGCCGTCGCAGCGGCTCAACCCGGTCCCGCCGATCAGCCCCGAGCGCGCCGCGGCGATGGTGGTGCGCGGGCTGGTGGAGAAACCGGCCCGCATCGACACTCCGATGGGCACGCTGGCCGAGGTCGGCAACTACTTCACACCGAGGCTGTCGCGGCGGATCCTGCATCAGCTCTACCTGGGCTACCCGGATTCGGCCGCGGCCCGCGGGCTGCCCACCGACCCGGGCGCGGCGGCGCCGGCACGCCGCAAGCCGAAGCGCCCGGCGCGGGCAGTCGCCCGCGGCGTCCGGACGCCCCGCCCGGTCAAGCGGCTGGTGCGATTGGTGCCCGGAGTGCACTGGTAAATCCGCTAGTTGCGTTTCGCCGCACCGGATTGCGGTATTCCCGACCGATGACCCGGATTACTTCCGACCGGCGCACGCACGCCGACCCGGTGGCCGTCGCCGCGGAACAACTCACCAGCACGGGCGCGGCCCTGATCCCGTCGTTCGATGTGACCCGAAGCCTGGGGGTGGGCCGTGAAGCCTGGACGCGCTTTGGCCGGCACTGGGAGGACCTGGTGTCCGACCCTTACGCGGCGGAGCTGGGTGTGGTGCGGCTACGCCGCTACGGCCAGTACCTGTTCCGCGACGGGGTTGCGCAACGGATGCCCGCCAACACCTTCGCGCAGCCGGACGACTCCAATCCCCTCTACATCAACCGGGGTCGCGACTTCGAGCCGCTGACCGACGCGTTCGGCCAGGATCCCTTGCTGCACAAGGTGATCAAGCTGCTGGCCCGCTTGGCGGCGGCTCTGGACGACGTGGTCAACTGGAACGTCAAGGTACATCCGTTCCGCGTCCGATCCAGCGGCGAGGGCGGCCATCCGACGCCCGAGGGCATGCACCGCGACGGCGTCACCCTGGTCAGCGCGCTGCTGATCGGACGCCGCAACGCCATCGGCGGCGAGAGTTCGGTATGCGACGTGGACGGTCGCCGACTGCTGACGACCACGCTGGCCGAGCCCGGGACGTTACTGCTGGGCGACGACCGCCGGACCCTGCACGGCGTCACCCCGGTCCGGCCGATCGACGGCCCCGCGCCGGCGCAGCGTGACGTCCTGGTGATCACTTTCGCGTCCCGCTGGCCATGAGCCGGCCATGAGTGGGCCGGCATCCGCCCCGGTATTCTTGCCGCGGTGAAGCCCGTTTTCGTCGATGTCGACACCGGTGTCGACGATGCGCTGGCGCTGATGTACCTGCTGGCCAGCCCGGACGCGGATGTGATCGGCATCGCCTCGACGGCCGGCAACGTCGCGGTGGATCAGGTATGCGAGAACAACCTGGGTCTGCTCGAATTGTGCGGGGCCACAGACATACCCGTGTCCAAGGGAGCCCAGCAGCCGTTGAGTTGTCCGTTGCGCTCCGGGAAGGCGCACGGCCCCAAGGGCATGGGATACGCCGACTTGCCGCCGACCGGCCGCCGGCTCGCCGACTACGATTCCGCGACCGCCTGGGTGCGCGCGGCGCATGCCCACGCCGGGGAGTTGATCGGTGTGGCCACCGCGCCGCTGACCAACCTGGCGCTGGCGCTGCGCGCCGAGCCCGCACTTCCGACGCTGCTGCGCCGGCTGGTGATCATGGGCGGGGCCTACGATTACCGCGGCAACACCAATCCGGTGGCCGAATGGAACATCAGCGTGGACCCGGAGGCCGCGGCCGAGGTATTTGCTGCCTGGTCTAAAGCCCTTGATCCGCAACGCCTTCCGATGCTATGCGGGCTGGATCTCACCCAGCACATCGCGATGACGCCGGAGATGGTGGCGCGGCTCGCGGCCGCGGCGAACTCGACCACCACGCCGATGAGCGCCGACGACCAACGCGGCACCCGGTCGACGGCATCGAATCCGCTGATCCGGGTGATCGAGGACGCGCTGCGCTACTACTGCGAGGTCCACCACGACCACGCTCACGGATACGTGGCGCATCTGCACGATCCGCTGGCCGCCGCCGTCGCGCTGGAGCCGGAGCTGGTGACGACCCGGGCGGCGACGGTCGACGTCGAGCTTGCCGGCACCCTGACCCGCGGCATGACCGTCGTCGACTGGTCGGCGCGCTGGGGACGGGAACCCAACGCGCACATCGGTGCTGGCGTGGACCCCGAGGAATTTTTCGACCGGTTCATCGCACGGGTTGGCAGGTTCGCGCGCGAGACCGATGAGTTCAGGCGACGCGGAACTGCTCGAGATCCGCGTCCTTGACGGTCAACCCGTGCCCGGGCGCGGTGCGGTCCGGGCGCAGTAGCCCGCCCGGCTCGGGGCCGATGGACCCGTCGAACGCGAGCCGTTCGATCCGCACGTGGTCGTGGAAGTACTCGAGGTGGCGCAGGTGCCAGATGGCGGTGCCGACCTGGGCGCTGATCTGCGGGGCGCAGTGCAGCGAGAGGTCCATGCCCCGCGCGTCGCACAACGCGGCGACCTTGAGCACCCCGGTGATGCCGAGGGCCCGGGTGACGTCGGCCTGCAGGCAGTCGACCGCGCCCGCGGCGAGCATGTGCTGGAAGTAGGGCAGGTGGTACCCGTACTCGCCCGCCGCGATGTCCATGCCGGCCGGCCCGCGCTCGCACAGCTGGCGTAATCCGTCGAGATCGTCGGAGGACACCGGTTCTTCGAACCACCGCACGTCGTACTCGGCGTAGCGCTCGGCCCACAGCAGCGCCTGCTTGCGGTGATACGCGCCGTTGGCGTCCACGAACAGCTCCGCGTCGTCGCCGATCGCCGCCCGGGCCGCCGCGACCCGACCGGCGTCGGCGTCCGGGTCGCGGCCCACTTTCATCTTGACCCGGGGAATGCCGGCCTCGACCCAGCCGCTCAGCTGCGCGCGCAGGGCGTCGTTGTCGTACGAGGTGAAACCGCCGCTGCCGTAGATCGGGGTGGCGTCGTGGACTGCGCCGAGCGTGACGACCAACGGTTCGTCCAGCAGGCGAGCGCGCAAATCCCACAGCGCGATGTCGAGCGCCGAAATCGCCTCGGCGACCACCCCCGGCTTGCCGAGGTTGCGCACCGCCTCCTGCATCTGCGCCCACCGCGCCGGCGGCTGCAACGCGTCCGCGCCGTCCAGGACGCCGGCCAGCTTGGAGCGCACCACATCGACGACAGGCGTGCCCGCGTACGTGTAGCCGACCCCGACCTGCCCGCCGGCCCGCACGCTCGCCAGGACGAGGGTCGTCGAGTCCCACTCCAGCGTGCCGTCGGACTCCGGCGCGTCGGTCGGGATCGAGTAGGCCGAGGCCTCGACGGATTCGATGGGGATCGGTGAACTCGCACGCAAAGCCATGCTGGATGACTACCCGCGCACCCACCGGACACACCCGATAACCAGCGTCTGCGCCGTTTGACGGCCATATCCGCGGGTAGCCGACGAATTGTGGCCCCCGGCAATCGTTGCTATGGGTAGCTGTCCGGACCGAAGGGAGCGATCATGAACCTGCTCAGGGCCGACGAGGTGCGGACGATCCCCGCCCGCCCGGACGCGCGGTTCGTCGCCGGAATGGCCGCTGTCGACAAGATCAACGTCACCGGCCTGGAGAACCAACTGCGCCGGCACGTCACCGGCGAAGTGCGCTTCGACACCGCCACGCTGGCGATGTACGCCAACGACGCGTCCAATTTCAGGCAGGTGCCGATCGGGGTGGTGGTGCCCAAAACGCTGGAGGACGTCGTGCAGACGGTCCGGGCGGCCCACGCCTACCACGCCCCGGTCCTATGCCGCGGCGGCGGAACCAGCCTGTCGGGCGAAACCGTCAACGTGGCTGTGGTGATCGACTTTTCGAAGTACCTCACCGACATCATCGACATCGACCCGGCACGCCGGCTCGCCACGGTGCAGACCGGCGTGATCAACGAACAACTCAACAAGGCCACCGGCGAACACGGGTTGGTGTTCGGCCCCGACCCGTCGTCGCACTCGCGGTGCACCCTGGGCGGCAACATCGGCAACAACTCGTGCGGGGTGCACTCGATCCAGTCGCACCTGTACGGCCCCGGACCGCGCACCTCCGACAACACCCACGAGCTGGACATCGTCACCTATGACGGGGCGCGGTTCACCGTCGGCGTCGACGAGGAGAAAAACCTCGACGCCATCATCGCCGCCGGCGGCCGCAAGGGCGAAATCTATGCGGCCCTAAGGGATTTGCGCGACGAGTACGCCGAGGACATCCGCAAGGGCTTTCCGTCCGTCGACGAGCTGCCGCGGCGAGTGTCCGGCTATAACCTCGACGAGCTGCTGCCCGAGAACGGCTTCAACGTCGCGCGGGCCTTGGTGGGCACGGAGAGCACCTGCGCGGTCGCGCTGACGGCCACCGTCATGCTCACCCCGGCGATGAACCACCGCACCCTGGTCGTCGTCCAGTACGACTCGATCGGCGAGGCCGGCGACGCGGTGCCGGAGATCATGGCATGGAAGCCGATCGGTCTCGAGGCGGTCGACCACCTGCTGGTCCACAACCAGGAGCTGACCGACGTCAACTCCGCGGGCCGGGCGGCCCTGCCCCGGCCCAAGTCCACCGGGGCGTGGCTGTTCGTGCAGTTCGGGTCCGACGAGCCGGGCGAATCACTGCGCCGCGCCGAGGAATTCGCGGGCTGGCTGCGCAAGAAGCAGGGCTACGACGACGATCGCATCGTGCTGTCGCGCAGCAAGCAGGACGGCGGGAACAGCGAGGAACTGTGGGCGATCCGCGAGGCCGGCCTGGGGTCGACGGCGTTCCCGGCCGACAGCGGCGATCACTGGCCCGGGTGGGAGGACTCGGCCGTGCCGCCCGCGCGGGTCGGCGACTACCTGCGCGATCTACAGCGCCTTTACGCCGACCACGACCTGCGTGGCGCCATGTACGGGCACCTAGGCGAGGGCTGCATTCACTCCCGGATCAGTTTCGACCTGCGGCACACCGATGGGCTGCGCACCTACCGGCACTTCCTCGAAGCGGCCGGGGACCTGGTGGCGTCCTACGGCGGCTCGATGTCCGGCGAACACGGCGACGGTCAACAGCGCGCCGAGTTGCTCGGCAAGCAGTACAGCCCGCGGCTGATCGAGGCGATGCGCAAGTTCAAGCTGATCTGGGATCCCGAGTGGAAGATGAACCCGGGCAAGGTGATCGACGCGTATCGCTTCGACGAGAACCTCAAGCTGGGCACCGACTACAACCCCCCGCGCCCGCGGGTGAAGTTCGCCTACTCCGAGGACGACGGCGACTTCTCGCACGCGGCGCTGCGCTGCGTCGGGGTCGGCGAGTGCCGAGTGCCCGAGGCGACCACCACCATGTGCCCCAGCTACCAGGTCACTCGGGAGGAGATGCACTCGACCCGGGGTCGGGCGCGGCTGCTGTTCGAAATGCTGCGCGGCGAGGTGATCACCGACGGCTGGCAGTCCAACGAGGTGGCCGACGCGCTGGATCTTTGCCTGGCGTGCAAGGGCTGCACCAGCGACTGCCCGGTCAACGTGGACATTCCCACCTACAAGGCCGAATTCCTCTACCACCACTTCCGGTCGCTGCGCCGCTGGCGGCCGCGCTATGCCTACGCGTTCGGGTTCATCGACCAGGCCGCCCGCTTGGCCAGCGCGATGCCGGAGCTGGCAAACCTCGCCACCCAGACGCCGGGCCTCTCGCGAATCGCCAAGGCGCTGGGCGGAATTGACCGGCGCCGGCCGCTACCCACCTTCGCACCGATGACGCTGCAGCAGTGGTTCGCCGCGCGTCCGGTCGTCAATGCCGGCGGCCGGCGGGTGGTCCTATTCCCCGACACCTTCAACAACCGCCTGCACACCGACGTCGGGGTGGCGTGCGTCGAAGCGATCGAGGCCGCCGGCTGGCGGGTCGTCATGCCGATGGGCCACATCTGCTGCGGTCGCCCGCTGTACGACTACGGCTTCCTCGACGCCGCGCAGCACTACCTGACGCATGTCCTGGACCGGTTGCGCGACGAAATACGCGCCGGCACACCGGTTGTCGGGATGGAACCGAGCTGCCTGGCCGTCTTCAAGGACGAACTCAAGAAGCTGATGCCGTACGACGATGACGCGGACCGGTTGGCGCGCAACAGCTATCACTTTGCCGAGTTCCTCACTTCGTTCGACATCGAACCACCCAAGGCACGCGGCGGGCGGGTCGTGTTGTGGGGGCACTGCCACCAGCGCGCCACCGGCGGTGTCGACGCCGACGAAAAGGTGCTCGAGAAGATGGGCCTCGACGTCGAACCGGTCTCCGGCGGGTGCTGCGGGCTGGCCGGCTCGTGGGGATTCGAGCAGGGCAAGTACCAGATTTCGCTCGACTGCGGCGAGCAGGCGCTGCTGCCGGCGATCCGGAAGAATCCGGATGCCCTGGTGGTGGCCAACGGCTTTTCCTGCCAGACGCAGATCGGCGACTCCGGGGCCGCCAACGCGCTGCACCTGGGTCAGGTCATGGCCATGGCGAGCGGCTCCGCCGACATCCGCTCGGCCGCTCCCCCGGAGCGGCCCCGACCGGACCCGCGGACGCGTGTTGCCCGGGTGGCCATTCCGGCGGTGGCCCTGGGCGTGGCCGCGGCGGCCGGTGCGCTGTTGACGCGAAAGATCTGGCCCACAAGTGATTAGGAAGGAATCCGCCCATGGCTTTCGCCGAATATCAGAACGAGCTTTACGAACAAGGCCAGGCGGGCCGCCAGCCGCCCTACCCCATCAAATTCGCCGACCTGGAGGCCAAGGCGGCCGCTGCGATGCCTCCGAAGGTGCTGGGCTACGTCGCCGGTGGCGCCGGCGACGAGCACACCGAGCGGGCAAACGCTGAGGCCTTCAAACGATGGGGCCTATTCCCCCGCATGGGCATCGCCCCCGAGGAGCGCGACATGTCCGTCGAATTGTTCGGCCTCACCCTGCCGTCCCCGATCTTCATGGCGCCGATCGGGGTTCTCGGGGTCTGCGCCCAGGACGGCCACGGCGACCTGGCCGCGGCCCGGGCGTCCGCGCGCACGGGTGTGCCGTTCTTTGTGGGAACCCTCACCTCCGACCCCATGGAAGACGTCGTGCGCGAACTCGGCGATACCCCAAGCTTTTTCCAGCTGTACACGCCGCCGGACCGTGAGATGGCCGCCAGTCTGGTGCATCGCGCCGAGGCGTGCGGCTTCAAGGCCATCGCGGTCACTCTGGACACCTGGGTCACCGGGTGGCGCCCGCGCGACCTGAGCGCCGGGAACTACCCTCAGGTGCCCAGTGGGTGTCTGGCCAACTACACCTCCGATCCGGTGTTCCGCGCCGGCCTGCAACCGGGCGAGGACGCCACCGAGGCGGCGGTGCGCAAGTTGCCGATTTTCGGTGGCCCGTTCCGGTGGAGCGACCTGGAGTGGCTGCGGTCGGAGACCGCGCTGCCGCTGATGGTGAAGGGCATCTGTCATCCCGACGATGTCCGGCGCGCCAAAGACATTGGTGTGGATGGCATTTACTGTTCCAACCACGGCGGCCGGCAGGCCAACGGCGGGCTGCCCTGCTTGGATTGCCTGCCCGGCGTGCTGGAAGCCGCCGACGGGATGCCGGTGCTGTTCGACTCGGGCGTCCGCAGCGGCGCCGACATCATCAAAGCCCTGGCGATGGGCGCGACCGCGGTGGGGATCGGCCGTCCCTACGCCTACGGCCTGGCGCTCGGCGGTGTCGACGGTGTGGTGCACGTGCTGCGCTCGCTGCTGGCCGAAGCGGATCTGATCATGGCCGTCGACGGGTACCCCTCGCTGAAGGACCTGACGCCGGACGCGTTGCGGCCCACCGGATAAGCACCGTCACTCGTAACTCCCCTCGAGATACCAGCGCCGCTGGCGGTAGCACAGCAGAAACGCTCGCTCGTCCTCCAGCAAGACCTGGGCGCGGGCGGCGCGGCCCTTGGCGTCGGGATCCCACCACCGCTCGTCGACCGGCCACGGCCCGGCCCACCAACTCAGCCGCTCGTCTCGAGCGCGCACGGTCAGCCGGGCGGGGTCGGCCGAGAACAGCCCCCGGCCCGTCACCCGTATCGGATTGCCTTGGGCGTCAAGCAATTCCACCGGGTCATCGAGCAAGACCGCCGGCGACGGCTCGGGCAGTTGCCCGGGCCACGGCAGGCCAGGGTCGGCGTGCGGCACCGGCTCATCACCCAGCGGGGTCAGCGTGATGCGTTCGGCGGGCCCGCGGCCGCCGGACAGGACCGGCACCCGCACCGCCTCCGGGCCGAGCAGGCCCTGCACCCGCACCAGCGCCCGGCGGGCCCGCAGCCGGTCCTCCTCGCCGAGACCGCCCCATAGCGGCAATTGCAGCGCCTCGGCGGACACCACCTCCACCGCCTGCAGCCGCAACAACGTCACCGCCGCCGTGGGCCGGTCCTGCGCGGTCCGGTTGCTCAACCACCCGTCCAGCTGCCAGCGGACCCGGTCGGCGGTGGCGTCCTCGGTCAGCGGCTCGGCGCACCGCCACACCCGTTGCAGCTCTTCGCCGTTGGCGGTGACGGCGTGGATGGCCAGCCGGGTGCATCCCACTCCGGCGGCCATCAGCATCTGGTGCAGCGTGCCTGCCAGCGAGCGTCCGGCGAATGCCGCGGCATCGACCCGGTCGATCGGTGGATCGCAGTCCAGGACGGCCTCGAGTTCCGGTGGCGGCTCCCGCCCGGACGGACCCCGCTCGGGTTCGCCGCGGGCGAACCGGTGTGCGGTCACCCCGTCGGCGCCGAACCTGGAGGCCACGTCGGTGCGGGACAGCGCGGCGAACTGCCCGATGGTACGAATCCCCATCCGCCACAACAGATCCGTCAGCTCTTCTCGCCCCGGACCCGACAGGCTCGGCTCGGTGGCCAGCTGCCTGATCGAGAGCACCGACAGGAACTTCGCGTCGCCTCCCGGTTCCACGATCCGACCCGCGCGCGCGGCGAAGACCGCGGTGGACAACTGGTCGGCGATCCCGACCTGACACTCGGCGCCGGCCGCGGCCACCGCGTCGATCAGCCGCTCGGCGGCCTTCTCCTCGGACCCGAAATAGCGGGCCGCCCCACGCACCGGCAACACCAGGAGGCCGGGACGCAGCACCTCGGCGCGGGGCACCAGATCGTCCACCGCCGCGATCACCCCTTCGAAGAAGCGGGCGTCGCGGTCGGCGTCGGCGGTCGCGACGTGCAGTTGCGGACACCGGGCCGCGGCCTCGCGGCGTCGCAGCCCTCGGCGCACTCCCACCGCACGAGCGGCCGACGAACAGGCGATTACCCGATTGGCCAACGTGACCGCAATGGGAGCAGTAGCGGGCAGGTCCGCTGCTGCCGCCGCCGCGACCGCGGGCCAGTCCATGCACCAGATCGCCAGCACCCGGGAACCGGGACCGGAACCCGGACCGGAAGTAGCCACCCGACTTCACCCGGCTCGCGCTCGGCCGCTCACCCGTCTGCCCGCACATACGCCGCTGACCTGCAGCCGCACCCCGCTGATGCGCCCGAATCCAGGGGCGGGAGCCCCTGGAGAAGCCGAAGTGGTCTCGTAGCCGCAAACCCGGGCCGCAAGCCGCGTCGGTGCCCCTTGCCAATCGCCGTCGGTGACCAGCAGGGTGCACCCCTTGCTGCGGGCCCGTGCCACCACCGCCCGCGCGCGGGTATGCGGCACCCGGCGCCCGCCCAGACCGAGCACCACCAAATCCATGCCGTCGATGAGTACCGCGGCCACCTCCACCGGATCGGTCCCGGGATCCGGTATCACCGCGAGCCGGCTCAGGTCCGCCCCCATCTCCGCGGCGGCCAGCAGTCCGATGTCCGGCTGGCCGACGATGGCCACGTTGCCCCCGACCGCCGTCACCGCGGCGACCATGCCCAAGAGCAGTGACCGCGCCCCCGACAGCACCGCCACCGTTCCCCTCGGTATCTGGACTTGCAGCAACTCCGCGAGCCACCGTGGGGTTGCCAGCCGGGACTCGGAGTCCGGCAGCAGGTCGTCGGCGGGGGCGACGGCCCGCCCCGACATCTCAGCCATCCGCCGGCGCAGCGATTCCAGCTGCTCAGCGCGGTTTTCGGAGGCCAATGCCGCGGTCATGACTGCCTCCTAGTGAACGCCGTTTTCGAACGCATGTTCGATATATTGGGAGTAAACACCCGCCCTCCGACAACCGTCAAGAAACGTGAGAGGCTGCTTTATGCGCTCGGTACTGGTGGGGCTCGTGGTGCTTTTTTGCTCTACTTTTCCCGCGCCCACCCATGCCGAGCCCTGTCATCCGGCGGAGCTGTTCGTCACCGACACCACCGATCCCCTGTTCGAGGCGCAGGCTGACGTCACGATCGCGCTGAGCGGCGCGGCGGTGACGGGTTCGACCCCGCTCGACGGCGTGTTCTGGTCGACGGCGCTGCAGCAGATCACCCGTGAGCGCTCGCGTGAATTTCACCTGTGCGGGGCCGACGGTACGTTGCACACCGCCGCCGAGGCGCTGCGCCGCCAGTTCGACCAGGAAGCCGTCCTGACCTTCGACTACGAGCCCGCGCCGGCAGGGGACGCGATCATCATCGCCGTGCCGGATGTCGACATCGCCCGCTTCGGCGACGCGCTGGCGGCCGACCCGGCTGGGCGCGACCGCATCCGGGGTGGATCCGTCACCGCGACCGACCACACCTTGATCCTGGTCGCCGGGAACGACGATCGCGAGGTCGCCCGCAGGCTCGTCGCCGAGGCCGGCGGGAACTGGGATGCGGCCACTATCGCCTATGGCAGGCGCGAATTCGTGGAGTAGCCAAGCCCCGCGTGCTTATTCCCACTCGATGGTGCCGGGGGGCTTGCTGGTGATGTCCAGGACCACGCGGTTGACCTCGGCGACCTCGTTGGTGATGCGAGTGGAGATGCGCTCTAACACCTCGTAGGGCACCCGCGTCCAGTCCGCGGTCATCGCGTCCTCGCTGGAGACCGGCCGCAGCACGATCGGATGCCCGTAGGTGCGGTTGTCGCCCTGGACGCCGACCGAGCGGATGTCGGCCAGCAACACCACCGGGCACTGCCAGATCTGGTTGTCCAACCCGGCGGCGGTGAGCTCCTCGCGCGCGATGGCGTCGGCGCGCCGCAATGTGTCCAGCCGCTTCGCGGTGACCTCGCCGACGATCCGGATGCCCAGCCCCGGTCCCGGAAACGGTTGGCGCGCAACGATTTCCTCCGGCAGGCCCAACTCCCGCCCGACGGCGCGCACCTCGTCTTTGAACAGCAGCCGCAGCGGTTCGACGAGTTTGAACTTCAGGTCGCCGGGCAGGCCGCCGACGTTATGGTGACTCTTGATGTTGGCCGTGCCGCTGCCCCCGCCGGACTCCACCACGTCGGGATACAGCGTGCCCTGCACCAGGAACTCAACGGGGTTGTCCCCCAACACATCCCGGACCGCGCCCTCGAACGCCCGGATGAATTGCCGACCGATGATCTTGCGCTTGCCTTCGGGATTGGTCACCCCCGACAACGCCTGCAGGAAGGTGTCCGCCGCGTCGACGGTCACCAGGTTGGCGCCCGTGGCGGCCACGAAATCGCGTTGCACCTGCGCGCGCTCGCCGGCCCGCAACAGCCCGTGGTCGACGAACACACACGTCAGCCGGTCACCGATGGCGCGCTGCACCAGCGCGGCGGCCACCGCGGAATCCACCCCGCCGGACAACCCGCAGATCGCATGGCCGTCGCCGACCTGGGCACGCACCTGCTCGACGAGCGCGCCCGCGATGTTGGCGGCCGTCCACTCGGCACCCAGCCCGGCGAAGTCATGCAGAAACCGGCTGAGCACCTGTTGACCGTGCGGGGTGTGCATCACTTCGGGGTGGTACTGCACCCCGGCCAGGCGCCGCTCGCGATTCTCGAAGGCGGCCACCACCGCGCCCGGGCTGCTGGCCACCACGTCGAATCCATCCGGGGCGGCCGTGACGGCGTCGCCGTGGCTCATCCACACCGGCTGCACACTCGGCAGGCCCGAATGCAATTCGCCCCCAGTGACTTTCAGCTCGGTGCGGCCGTACTCGCTGGTGCCGGTGTGGGCGACCGTCCCGCCCAGCGCCTGCGCCATCGCCTGAAACCCGTAGCAGATGCCGAACACCGGCAGCCCGAGATCGAACACCGCCGGATCGAGCTGTGGCGCGCCCTCGGTGTAGACGCTGGCCGGTCCGCCGGAAAGAACCAGCGCCACCGGATCGCGGGCCTTGATCTCCTCGACCGAGGCGGTGTGCGGGATCACCTCCGAGAAGACCCGCGCCTCGCGCACGCGGCGGGCGATCAGCTGCGCGTACTGTGCGCCGAAATCGACCACCAACACAGGGCGGGGCGTCGACACGGCGTCAGCGGGTTCGGTCACGGCAGAAAGTCTAGTGGCCGCCGACGACCGCCCCCGGGGTCAGCGCTCGGCGGCCTGGATCACGGCGTCGACAACGCTCCTGATTCGGATGGCGGCGTCGTCGGGGTCGGGCTGGCCGGCGTCGAGCCAGGCGATGACGGCGTCGATCGTCATGCTGGGTAGCAGCCGCGCCGCCCAGCTCCGCCACCGATCATCGGCGACGCCGGCGAGGTGGCGGCGGGTGAGGTCGGCCGAGCTCTCGATGAGGGTGTCGATAATGTCGTGAAACTCCGGTTCGCGGGCGGCGTAACGGTAGAGAAGTCGGAAGGCGTCCGGATCGGCCGCGGCTGCGCGGATGAACGCGGGGATGCTGGCATCGTCGAGGTCTTCGCCGCCGGTCGCCTCGCGCAGCCTCAGGTGACCACTCTCTATAACTTCGCGATACAGGTCGGCCTTCGACGCGAAGTGCCGGTACAGGATCACCGGGGTCACGCCGGCCTCCGCCGCGATGGCGTCGAGTCCCGTGTTCGCGAAGCCGCCGCGGGCGAAGGCGCGGGTGGCGGCCTCGAGGATCTGCTCGCGCCGTTGGGCGCGAGGCATCCGCCGGGTCGGCTCGGGTTGGACAAGCGTCACCCCAAAACCTCCTCTTGTCTAGAGCCAAGTATACAAGTACGGTTGTATAAGGATTCTTATACTTCCTCGGGACATGCGATGACATCCATCGGACTGCCCATACATCGGGTACGGACCCCGGTCGGCGATATGGCCTGGCTGGTCAGCGACTACACCCACGTGCGACGGCTGCTCGACGACGATCGCCTCGGCCGTTCGCATCGCGAACCCGAAACGGCCGCGCGCACGGGGGAATCGGCTTTGTTCGGTGGCCCGCTGGGCGACTTCGACAGCGAGGCGGCGGATCACGCGAGGATGCGGGCACTGCTACAGCCCCATTTCTCGCCCAAGCACCTGCGCTCGCTGGCACCGAGAGTCGAGGCACTGACCACCGGGCTGCTGGACGAACTCGAAAAGCAGGGCCCCCCGGCCGATCTGCACGCGCGATTGGCGCTGCCGCTGCCCATCCTGGTGATCTGCGAGCTGCTCGGGGTCCCCTACTCCGACAGAGACCAGTTCCGCGCCTGGGCGGAGGACGCAGGCAACGTGCGCGACCACGCTCGCTCCGAGCGCGGGCTGGCCGCGCTGTTCGACTATGGCCGCACCCTGGTCGAGCGCAAGCGCGCCCACCCGGGCGACGACGTCATGTCGCGGCTGTGTGCGACCGACGGCGTCTCCGACGAAGACGCCGCCACGATGTCGATGCTCTTGCTGTTCGCCGGTCACGAGACCACTGTGGTCCAGATCGGCTTGGGGACAATGCATTTGCTGACCAATCGCGATCAGTGGCAGGCGCTTGTTGATAACCCCGCGCTGATTCCCAATGCCGTCGAAGAACTGTTACGCGCGGCGACAACCGGGGGCGGGGTGGGCGGCATTCCCCGCTACGCGCGCACGGACCTCGACATCGACGGTGTCGCCATCCACGCCGGAGACCTGGTGCTGCTGGACGTCGGGGCGGCCAACCACGACCCCGCGACGTTCGCCGACCCGCAACGCGTTGATGTCGCCCGAAAGGAAGCCGCCCATCTCGCGTTCGGATACGGCGGGCACTATTGCATCGGAGCCCCGCTGGCCCGCATCGAGCTGAAAGCGGTTTTCGCTCAACTGATTCCACGGTTTCCGTCGATGAACCTCACGGTCGATCCCGCAACACTGCCCATGCGTCGCGACGTGCTTGCCGGCGGGCTCGTCGAACTTCCGGTCACGTGGTGATCCAGCTCCTGGTGTGCTCCAGCAGGGTGGCCCCGTCGGCGGGCAACAGCTGGAACTCGACCGACATGGTGGGCAGGTGGGGGGTGTATTGAACCCAGCTCAGTCGCCTCGGCGCCCGCAGCGACGTGACGCGGCACAGCGCGGTGTCGTCGCGGCCGCGGCGATGACGAATCAGCCGAAACGACGTGCCCACCTGGAGTCGTTGGTCCTCGGCGGCGTGTTCGACGGCGTCCCAGGTGTCGTACCACTCGGCGATTCCGGCGACGGTGGTGATCAGGTTCCACACCTTCTCCGGCGGTGCGGCGAGGCGTATCGACTTGGAGAGTTGTTCGGCGCGACGGAAGGTCATGCGTGCAGGCTTTCGGCGACGGTCCGGGTCGAGGCCGTGGGCCTCGCGGCTCGGGGTCTGGAGGCGACCCGTTGCGGCCACCAGAACCAGCGTCCGAGCAGGGCCGCGATCGACGGCGTCATGAGGGAGCGCACGACGAGTGTGTCGAAGAGCAGCCCCATTCCGACGATCGTGCCGAATTGGCCAATCATCCTCAGATCGCTGAACACAAAGGACGCCATGGTGAACGCGAACACCAGCCCGGCGGAGGTCACCACCGCTCCGGTTCCGCCCATGGCGCGGATGATTCCGGTCTTGATGCCCGCGCCGATTTCCTCTTTGAAACGGGATACCAGCAGCAGGTTGTAGTCCGATCCCACGGCCAGCAGGACAATCAGCGCCATCGCGATGACCAGCCAGTGCAACGGACTCCCGAGAATGTCTTGCCAGACCAGCACCGACAGTCCGAACGAGGATCCCAGCGACAGCAGCACCGTGCCGATGATGACGAGGGCCGCGATCACGCTGCGGGTGATGATCAGCATGATGACGAAAATCAGGCTGGCCGCGGCGATCCCGGCGATCAGCAGGTCGTACTTCGCCGCATCGCTCATGTCCTTGTACGTCGCGGCCGTGCCACCCAGCTGAATCTTCGCGTCCTCCAAGGGGGTTCCCTTGACGGCGTGCTGCGCGGCCTTTTTGATCGCGTCGACGTGCGAGATGCCCTCGGGCGTCGCGGGATCGCCGTTGTGGGTGACGATGAACCGGGCGGCCTTCCCATCGGGCGAGAGGAACATCGCCAGGCCGCGTTTGAAGTCGGGGTTGTCGAACGCCTCCGGCGGCAGGTAGAAGGAATCGTCGTTCTTGGCCGCGTCGAAGGCCTGCCCCATCGCGCTCGCGTTCTGCTGGGCGGCGTCCATCTGATCCAGCAGCCCGGAGAACGAGCTGTACATCGTCATCGTCATCGTGCGCATGGTCGAGGTGGCGTCGATGATCGGCGGTAGCAGCGAGATCAGTTGCGGCAGCATGACATCCAGGCTGTCGGTGTCTTTCACCAGGCCGGCCAGGTCGTCGGTGAGTTTGTCGACGCCGTCTAGCGAATCGAACGCCGAGCGCAGTGCCCAACAGACGGGGATGTCGAAGCAGTGCCGCTCCCAGGAGAAGTAGCCGCGCAGCGGCCTGAAGAAGTCGTCGAAGTCGGCGATGCGATCGCGCACGTCGTTGGTGTCCGCGACGATCTGTTTTGTCTGGCCCGCGATGTCGTGGGTGGTGGCCGCGAGCCCGCGCATCAGGGCCAGCATCCGTTGCATGGTGTCGATGACGCCCGCCATCTGATCGGCGACGGCGCGCATGTCGGCCATCCGGTCGTGCATGTACTTCATGTTCTCGGTCAGCGTGGTCCCCTGCATGCTGATCTGGAACGGAATGGACGTGTGCTCGATGGGGGCGCCCAGCGGCCGGGTGATGCCCTGAACGCGGGCGACGCCGTCCGCCCCGTAGACGGCCTTGGCAACCCGGTCCAGGATGAGCATGTCGGCGGGATTGCGCATGTCGCGGTCGGTCTCGACGAGAAGTAGATCGGGGTTGAGCCGCGCCGGCGAAAAGTGCCGGTCCGCGGCGGCGTATCCGATGTTGGACGGCGTGATCGCGGGCAGGTAGTTGCGGTCGTTGTAGCTCGTCGTGAACGACGGCAGGGCCAGCAGCCCGACCAGGGCGCTCGCGCAGCTCGCGGCGAGTATCGGCGCGGGCCAGCGCACGACGGCGGTTCCGACCCGGCGCCAGCCTCGCGTCTTGATTTTCCGTTTGGGATCGAACAGGCCGAATCGACTGCCCAGGGTCAGGATGGCCGGGCCCAATGTGAGCGCGGCCGCGACCATCGTGAACATGCCGATGGCACAGGGCGCGCCCAGGGTTTGGAAGTAGGGCAGCCGCGTGAAGGACAGGCAGAACATCGCGCCCGCGATGGTCAGACCCGACCCCAGGACCACGTGGGCGCTGCCGCGAAACATGGTGTAGTAGGCGGCTTCCCGGTCCTCGCCCGCCTGGCGGGCCTCCTGATATCGGCCGACTACGAATATCGCGTAGTCGGTGCCGGCCGCGATGGCCAGTATCGGCAGGATTTGCACCGCGAAGGTCGAAAGCCCGATGACTCCATGGCTTCCCAGAAACGCGATCACGCCCTGCACGGCGGGCAATTCGATGAAGACCATCAGCAGCGTCAGCAACACGGTGACCAACGATCGGTACACGATCAGCAGCATCAGGACGATGACCCCGACCGTCACACCCATCACCTTGCGGGCGCTTTTGTTGCCGAATTCGAGTTGGTCGGTGGTGACCGCCGCCGAGCCCGCGACATATGCCTTGACCCCGCCCGGTGCCGGTGCGCTCGACACGATGCGCCGCACGGCGTCGACGGACTCATTGGCCAGTGTCTCGCCCTGGCGCCCGGCGAGGAAGACCTGCACGTAGGCGGCCCTGCCGTCGGGACTCTGCGAGCCGGCCGCGGTGAGCGGATCGCCCCAGAAGTTTTGGATGTGCTCGACGTGCTTCTTGTCCTGTGCGAGCCTGCGGATCAGGTCGTCGTAAAACCGGTGCGCCGTGTCGCCCAGCGGCGCTTGGCCTTCCAGGACGATCATGACGGCGCTGTCCGAATCGAACTCGTGAAATACCTGGCCGATGCGCTTCATCGCCTGTATCGCGGGAGCGTCGTCGGGGCTCATCGACACCGCGTGCGCTTCCCCGACCGCTTCCAGTTGTGGCACAACGATATTCGTGACGGCGGCGAGACCCAGCCAGAACAGCAGGATGGGCAGCGCAAGCCGGCGGACCGTTCGCGCGATCACGCGGACTTCACCAGGCAGAAGGTTTGGGGGTTGACCCCTTCGACGGTTCGCTGATCCTTGATGTTGCCGTTCACCGTGATTCGGCAGCCGATGACCTCACCGCCGCCCTGCGCCACGACGTTGACGCTGACCGCCGGTGCGGTGGTGGAGTCGCTGTAAGTCCACGGCAGCCCGGCACCGTCGACGCGTTGCGGTGCGGCGTTGACGTCGAGGTAGTTGATGTCGGCCACGGTCCCGGCTGGGCCGAACACCTCGAGGGTCACGCGCTTGGGATTGAAGGGCTTGATGTCATCGGGGCGCGCGTTCGCCGCCGACGTGGTGGGATCAACTCCGAAGATCCCGTGCAGCCGGTAGACGGCGAAACCCGCGAACGCGACCAAGACCGCGATGGCCAGCGGCATCCATGCACGCCTCACGACATTCATCTGGCTTAGCCTCTCGCGCCGCGACGTTAGTCAGTCAGGCAACTAACATAAACCTGCAACGCTATCCAACGCAACCTGCAAACATATTTCCGCCTTGCCAGCGTCCAAGTGAGATAGTAAGTTGGCTAACTAGCTTGCTCGGACAGGAAGAAAGGCCATCGCCATGGGCATCAACGCACACCAATTCGGCCCCTGGGCCGTCGTGACGGGCGCATCATCGGGAATCGGGCGCGAGTTCGCCAGCCAGCTCGCCGTGGCGGGCATCAACGTGGTGCTGGTCGCGCGGCGCCTGGACGTGCTGCGGGACGTCGGCGCGGAGCTGGCGGAGCGCCACGGTGTGGACTATCGCGCCCTCGCCGTCGACCTGTCCGAGCCGGGCATGCTGACCCCAATCGCGGAGGCCACCAACGACATTGACGTCGGCCTACTGGTGTCGAACGCCGGCCTGGCGTTGCCTGGGGCCTTCCTGACGTCCGATCTGCAGGCGCAGCGCGCGGTCCTGCGGCTGAACACCGCCGCGCACCTGGGCCTGAGCCACCACTTCGGTCAACGGCTGGCGCGGCGCGGCCGCGGCGGCATCATTCTGGTGTCGGCGCTCGGCGCGATCCACGGCGTGCCCTACATGGCGCATACCGCGGCGACCAAGGCCTACGTGTCCAGCTTCGGCGCCGGCCTGCACGGCGAGCTGGCCAAGCACGGCGTGCACGTGACGGTCCTGCACCCGGGACCCACCCGCACCCCGGTGCTGGCCGAGTTGGGCCTGGACCCCGACAAACTGCCGATACCGCCCATGGCGGCGGACGACTGCGCCCGCGAGGCGCTGCGCGCACTACAGCGCAACCGCGCCAACTGCATACCGGGCCGCATCAACCGGGTCAGCGCCGCGCTGGTGCCGGCGGCGTTGACCCGCTCGATGATGTCGCGCATGTTGGCGCGGCCCTCGCAGCTCGACGCGGCCGCCCAGTAGCTCATGGACAAACCGATCTGCCTGATCACCGGGGCCACCGACGGCATCGGCAAGGTCACCGCGACAGCCCTCGCCGCGAGGGGTTACGCCGTCGTGCTCGCCGCGCGCAACGAAGCCAAGGCGGCAAGCGTCACAAGGGAAATCGTCGCGTCCACCGGTAATCACGACGTCGACTACCTCGCCGCCGACCTCAGGTCCCTCGCCCAGCAGCAACGGCTGGCCGACACCTTCGCGGTCCGCTACCCGCGGCTGGATGTGCTGATCAACAACGCCGGGATCGTCATGACGCGGCGCACCCTGACCGAGGACGGCTACGAGACGACCTTTCAGGTCAACTACCTCTCGCAGTTCTACCTCACCCACTTGCTGCTCGACGAACTGAAGAGGAGCCGGCAGGGCAGGATCGTCAACCTGAGCTCGAGCGTGTACCGCGTAGGCAAGTTCGAACCGGACAACCTGCAAGGCGAGCAACGATTTTCGGCCCTCCGCGCGTATGCGGCCTCCAAGCTGCTCGTGCTGTTGTTCACCATCGAGTTGGCGCACCGGCTGGCGTCGACGCGGATCACGGCGAACGCCGCGCATCCCGGGATCGTCAGGACACCGATGATGCGGGATGCCCCCGGAGCCCTGCGTGCGATGTCCTATGCGGCGCTGCCGTTTTCGATCTCCCCCGACAAGGGCGCCGCGACTTCGGTGGACCTTGCCTCGTCCGCGCGGCGGGCGCAGCACTCAGGCCAATACTTCGCGCGTGCTAAGGCAAAGAGCGTCAAGACCTCCTACAACACGCAGGAGAACCGGAACCTGTTGTGGGCGCTGAGCATGGATGCGTGCCGTCTATAGTCCGTGAGTGATATGGCTGACTTAACCGACGCCGACGAAGCCGCCTCGGCGGTGCCCACGGGCAAGCGAGAGCGACTGATCGCCGCGGCGTGCGACCTGTTCTACCGCCAGGGCATCGCCGGCACCACACTCGCGCACATCGCCGAGGCCGCCGAAGTGCCGCTGGGCAACGTGTACTACTACTTCAAGAGCAAGGACGACATCGTGGCCGCGGTCGTCGAGGCGCGCACCGACGAAATCCGATCCGCCACCGCGGCCGTGCAACGCCGGCACGGTAGCCCGAAGGCGCGGCTCAAGGCGCTCGTGGGCATGTTGGCCGACTCCCGCGATACGGTCGCCGACCACGGCTGCCCGTTAGGGACCCTGTGCACCGAGCTCGCGAACCAGTCGGGCCGATCGCCCGCCCTGACCGCTCCGCTCATGCAGACCCTGCTGGACTGGGCCGAGCGGCAATTCCGCGCCATGGGTCGCCGCGACGCCCGCGATCTGGCGCACCAACTTGTCATCGCCTACGAGGGCAGCGCACTCCTGACCAATGCGTTGGCCCAGCCCGAAATCATGGCCCGCGAAGCCCGGCGGCTGGAGAAGTGGATCAACGCGTTGGAAGTCTGACGGGGCGTGGGTGTCACATCAAGTGGGTGGGTTGGGTGATACCGAATTGGGTGTTGGCATACCGCTTCAGGGCGGACGGGCTGAAGTACACGTGCTGACCGACGGTGTGCAAATCCCGGAAGCATCGCTGCAGCGGATGGGTCGCGTGCACCGCCCCCGCACCGGTCAGGCCGAACGTCGTGTCGACCGCGTGGCGCGCCGCGCGCATCGCCTGCTGGGCGGCGAGCTGGAAACGCGCGCGCTGCTGTAGCGACGGTGCGTCGCCCACGAGCGCGGTGTCCCACAGGGCGCCGGCCTCGTCGAGAACGAAGGCCCGCGCCGACCGCCAAGCCGCTTCGGCACCGGCGAACTCGACCTGCGCGACAGGGTCCTGGGCGAGCGGCTCGAAGGTGCCGGCGCGGGTCTTTGTCGTCGCGAGGTCGGTGAATTCGTCGAGCGCGCGCCGCGCGATCCCGAGCGGGACACCGACCAAGGCGACTCCGACCAGTGTGAAGAACGCCAGTCTCCACAACGGGCCGTCCTGGCGGGCCGGCTCGAAGAACGGGCGGATGGTGTGTTCTTCGGCAACGTGCAGCCCTCGGGCGACCACGTCATTGCTGCCCGTGGCGCGCAGCCCCAAAACGTCCCAGTTGTCCACGATTTCGGCGTCGGCGCGCGGAAAGAACGCGAGGCGCCAGTCCGGGCCCTGGCCCGGAATCATTTGCGGCGCCTGGCCGTCGAAGCCATCGAACACGAACATCCCGGCCAGCAACCATTCGGCGTGGCGACAACCGCTGGCAAACGGCCATCGGCCCTCGACGGCGAACCGACCGTCGCCATCGGGAACAGCCCGCCCGGTGGGGGCGAACACGGTAGCCGCCAGAAAGTCGGCATTCGAGCCGAACAGTTCTGTCGCGACGGCAGGCTCGAGCCAAGCCGAGAATGCCGGGGCGCCGGCACCGATGGCCGCGATCCATCCCGTCGAACCGTCGGCACGCGCCAGTTCCTCGACCATCTGGATGAACTCGACGGGAGCCACTTCAAAGCCGCCAAGCGAGCGCGGTTGCAAGGCACGGAAGATGCCGGCCGTCCGCAGCCGCTCGACCAGGTCGATCGGCAATGTCCCGAGGGCCTCGGCCTCGTCGGCTCGCTGCGTGATTTCGGGCGCCAGGGCACGCGCTACAGCCGTGGAGTGGTCGCCGTCCGACAGGGTGGCGGGGGTGCGTGTCGCGGTTGTCATGGCTGGCTCCCTATGTCTGATACAGTAATCTGTAATAGATACAGGAGCATGTACTGAAATATGGGATCTGTCAAGAGCCAGCCCCCGCGCCGCTACGACTCGACCCGTCGTCGCCAACACGCCCTCCAGAACCGAGGCACGGTGCTTGCGGCCGCGCGAAAGCGCTTCCTGGCCCAGGGTTACGCGGCGACGACCATTGCAGAGATCGCAAAGGACGCCGGCGTGTCGGTCGAGACCGTGTACAAGGCGTTCGCGACCAAGGCGGGCGTGCTGAAAGCACTGTTCGACGTGTCCGTCGCGGGTGACGACGAACCGATCCCCATGGTCCAGCGAGACGTGATCCAGAACGTGCTCAACGCGCCCGAGGCCGCCGCCAAGATCGAGATCTACGCCAAGCACCTGGCCTCCACGATGCCGCGCAGCGCTCCGGTGCAGCTACTCGCACGCGATGGCGCCGCGTCGTCCCAGGACGCTGCGACGGTCTGGAAGCAGATCCGGAGCGAAACCCTCACGGCCATGACAATGTTCGCCTCCGACCTCGCCGGCACCGGACAGCTACGGGTCAGCGCCAGACAGGCCCGCGACGTCCTATGGACGTATCACGCGCCCGAGCTTTACGAGCTTCTCGTACTGGAACGCGGTTGGTCGGCCGCCCGCTACGGCAAGTTCATCGCCGATGCGCTGATTGATGCACTGCTCGAAAACCGGCGTTGACCCGCGGCCTACAACGAAAACGCCCGACGCACCGCGTCGACGGCGCCCGGGTCGCCCGCGAAGTCGATGCGGCGCAGCGCCGCCTTGCGCTTGGCGTCGGTTGACCCGAGCCGGGCGTTGACAAGGTCCGCCGCGCCGGCGGTGATGGTCACCGCGGGCTCTCCGCGCGCCCCGGCGAGGCGACCCTCGGTGACGGCGAACTCGAAACGGCGGCCGTCGATCTCGATGCGGCAAGTCGCCTCCAAGCCGGCCGCGGCACCCGAGTCGAAGCCCAGCAGGATGCCCGCCAGGAACCCGTTCAGCGGCGATGCCGGCCCATCCCCGATCGGGTCCAGCCAGTCCAGCCCGAACCACGCGATGCTCCGCAGGATCGGCAGCACCCGCTGCCAGCCCAGGTCGCTTAGCGTGTACACGGTGCGGCCGATCGGGGCGGGTAGGTCGGCGCGGTCGACGAGCCCGGCGTCCTGGAGTTCCTTGAGTCGCTCGGCCAGCAGGTTGGTCGCGATGCCGGGCAACTCGTCGCGCAGATCGCCGTAGCGGCGGGGCCCGCCGACCAGCTCGCGCAGGATCAGCAGCGTCCACCGCTCGCCGAGGACGTCGAGGCCGCGGGCGATCGGGCAGTTCTGGTTGTAGTTCCTGCGGGCGGGCATAACACTACCCTACCTGCGATGGACGTCTTTTTCAAGTTCCTACTTGATTTATTTGTCTATCAAGTTTAGTCTCTTGTCCATGCGTACCGAACCGATATTCCGAAACCACCCGATTGCCGCGCTCGCCGTCATCTGCCTCGGCGTCTTCGTCATCAGCGTCGACGCCACCATCGTCAACGTCGCGCTGCCCACGCTGTCGCGTCAGCTCGGCGCCGACACCGCCCAGCTGCAGTGGATCGTCGACGCCTACACCCTGGTCATGTCCGGCCTGCTGCTGTCGGCCGGCAGCCTGTCCGACCGTTACGGAAGGCGGGCCTGGCTCAACTCCGGGCTCGCGGTGTTCGCGCTGACATCCGCCGTTGCGGCACAAGCGAATTCGGCCGACGCACTGATCGCGGCTCGCGCCGCCATGGGCGTGGGCGCGGCCGTGATCTTCCCGACCACACTGGGCCTGATCACCAACATCTTCACCGACCCGGTGCCGCGCGCCAAGGCCATCGGGCTGTGGGCGGCCATGGTGGGCGTCGGGGTGGCCGTGGGGCCGATCAGCGGCGGCTGGCTGCTCGAACACTTCTGGTGGGGCTCGATCTTCATGGTGAACATCCCCATCGCGGCGCTGGCCATCGTCGGCGGCATCCTGTTCGTTCCCACCTCACGCGACCCGGCGGCACCGCGCGTCGACGTGCCCGGCCTAATCCTGTCCGCGGCCGGTATCACGGCGCTGGTCTACACCGTCATCGAGGCGCCGACGTGGGGCTGGACCAACGGCCGGACCGTGGCCGGGTTTGCCCTCGCCGCGGCCGTCCTCGCCGCGTTCGCGCTGTGGGAGCGGCGCAGCACCCATCCGATGCTGGACGTCTCGGTGTTCTTCAACCGCCGGTTTTCCGGCGGCAGCCTCGCGGTGACCGCCGGCTTCCTGACGTTGTTCGGCTTCATCTTCGTGATCACCCAGTACTTCCAATTCATCAAGGGCTACACGGCATTTCAGAGTGGCGTGCGATTGCTGCCGGTTGCCGCCCTGATCGCGCTGGCGAGCATCCTGGGCCCCCGGCTGGTCCAACGAATCGGCACCACCACCGTCGTCGCCGCCGGCCTCATCGTGTTCGCCGCCGGGCTCGCGTGGGCGTCCACGGCGGACGCCGCCACGCCCTACACCGAGATCGCCCTACAGATGGTGCTGCTCGGCGGCGGGCTCGGCCTGACCACAGCCCCGGCCACCGAGGCGATCATGGGATCGCTGGCCGTCGACAAGGCCGGCGTCGGCTCGGCCGTCAACGACACCACGCGCGAGCTGGGCGGCACCCTCGGCGTGGCCATCGCCGGCAGCATATTCGCGTCGGTGTACTCGGGACATCTCTCGTCCGCCGCGCTGACCGGCCTGCCGGCCGACGCGATGCGGCACTCGATGGCGTTCGCTCACCGGGTGATCGAACAGCTACCGGCGCACCAGGCCGGCTATGTCCGGGCCGCCGTCGACAACGCATTCCTGGACGGCCTCCAGGTGAGCTCACTCGTCTGCGCGGGCATCGCGCTGGGCGCCGCGATCGTCGTGGCCTGGCTGTTGCCGGCACGCGAGCGGCAAGCGACGCCGTCACCCGAACTGGCCAACGCCTAAAACCGCTCCCACACAGAAAGGCACGAAACCCATGGGTACATCAGACAGCACGTACGTCCTCGGCCACGCCGACGCGGAGGTGCAGCGGCTGCTCCTGCAGGGACGGCTGTACGACGGCTATACGGAGCACGCGCTGCGGCTCGCCGGGCTGCGCCCGGGCATGCGGGTGCTCGACATCGGCAGCGGCCCCGGCGACGTGTCGTTCGTCGCCGCCCGGCTGGTCGGGCCGACGGGAAGCGTACTCGGCGTCGACGCCGCACCCGCCATGGTCGAACTGGCCCGCGCCCGCGCCGCCGAAAAAGGCCTGTCCACAGTGCATTTCACACAAGCGGTCATCGACGCGCTCACCCTGGACGAACCGGTCGACGCGGTCATCGGCCGGCTGATCCTGATGCACCTGCCCGACCCGGCCGCCACGCTGCGGCACCTCAGCTCGTTGCTGCGTCCCGGCGGCGTGATCGCGTTCGCCGAGATCGACATCACTCGGGCGCGCAGCGTCCCGGAGCTCCCGCTGTTCAGCCGAGTGATTGCGGGCATCGTCCGCGCCTTCGAGGACATGGGCATCAGCCCGCGGTTCGGCAGCACGCTGCACGCCGTCTTCGCCGAGGCCGGCCTGGGCGCGCCGCGGCTGACCATCGGCGCGCCGATCGGGACCGCCGCCGAGGCCGACATCCTCGCCTACGGCGCGGAAGTCTGGCGGCTCGTCTCGCCCATCGCAGAACAGGGGGGCTTTGGTCTCGACGATCTCGACGACATGGGCCAGTTCGTCCCGCGTTTCCGCGAGGAGGCGCTGGCGGCCAATGCCCTCATCACCATGCCCTCCATCATCACCGCCTGGACAGAGGTGCAGAAATGAACGACACGATCATCGAGCAGTACTCGACCGGCCTGTCGCGCAACAACATCGAGCGGGCCCTGCGCGCCGCGGGCAAGGACCTCAACCACCTCGCGCCCGCCGACCTGGCCCTGCTGGAGGACTTCCACACGATGGGTCGCATCGCCACCGGCCAGCTGGTGGACCTGGCGCGGATCACCAACGCCAGTAGGGTGCTCGACGCCGGCAGCGGGGTCGGCGGCACCGCCCGCTACGTCGCCGACCGTTACGGGTGCACCGTCGATGCCGTCGATCTCACCGACGAATACTGCGACACCAGTCGTTGGCTCAATCGCCTGGTCGGACTCGACGACCTGATCAGCGTCCGCCAGGCCGACGTCACCGACCTCCCGTTTGCCGACGGCACCTTCGACGTCGCCATCAGCCAGCACGTCCAGATGAACGTCGCCGACAAAGCTCGCTTGTACTCCGAGGCGCGGCGCGTGCTGACGGACGGCGGCCGGCTGGCCATGTGGGACATCACCATTGGCGACCATGGCGACCTCGACTATCCGCTGCCGTGGGCCGACCATCCCGGCCACAGCCAGCTGGTCACCGCCGAAGCATTGCGGTCCGCCGTCGAGTCCGCCGGATTCTCGGTCGAGCACTGGAACGATCTCACCGGCCAGGCGGCCGCGCTCATGCAAGCCCTGCTGGCGCAGCCCGCCAATCCGCTGGGCCTGCACGCCTTCGTCACCGACTTCGGGCGCAAGGCCGAGAACCTCACCCAAGCCCTGGCCGACGGACGGCTTCGTGTCATCCAGGCAGTCGGCGGAGGTTAAGGTCATGCAACGCAACGACATTCCGGACCATAAGTACACGACCGCATGGGCTGGTGGCCGCGGCGAGGTCAAGTTTCTCCGCCGCTCCGACGGCTCGCGGCTGCGCTACTTCACCGCGGGAACCGGCCCGCCGCTGGTCCTGCTGCACACGGTCCGCACGCAGCTGGACTACTTCCAGCGAGTCATCCCCGCGCTCTGGGACGAATTCACGGTTTATGCCCTGGACTTCCCAGGCATGGGCTGGTCCGACATCCCAGCCGACGCCCGCTACAGCGAGCCGGAACTGCGAAGCGCCGTAGTGGAATTCGTGAGGGCGCTCGACCTGCGTGACGTCACGCTGGCCGGCGAATCGATGGGTGCCGCGGTCGCGCTGTCGGCGTCGATCGAGCTGCCTGACAACGTGCGCAACGTGATCGCGTTCAACCCGTACGACTACCCGAGCGGACTGGAACGGGGCAACTGGTTCGCCCGCGTGATCGGGACGGCCGTCCGCCTTCCCGGCTCCGGACCGATCTTCGCCGCACTGGAAAACCGCCTCATCCTCAAAGGAGTGCTGGCCGGCGGCTTCGCCGATCGCGGCGCGCTGCCGAAGGACTTCCTCGTCGAGCTGCGCCGCAGCGGCCGCAGACGCGGCTACCCGAGGGTGGCCCGCGCAATCATGCGCAGCCTCAAGGGGTTCATCGCCGCACGGGTGCGCTACCCGGAGGTGAGCGTGCCGGTGAGACTGGTCTACAGCGAACGCGACTGGTCGCGCCCCGCGGAACGCGAACAGGTCGCTCGCCTGCTGAACGTCGACCCAGTCACGGTGCCCGGCGCGGGTCACTTCTCCGCACTGGAGCGTCCGGCCGACATGGTCCGCGTCATCCGGGAAACCGCCCGCGCATGAACCAAACCCGCGCCTCGGCTTGGCTTCCGCTGATGATCCGGCTGACCGCGATCGGGTATCTGCTCTTCTTCGTGCCCGACCTCGTCCTGGCGAGCACGCATCACATCGGCACCTTGCCGCCGTTTTTCGCCCGGCTTTTCGACTGGGGCGCGGGCGGCGACTCGGTCGCGGTCATGTTCGCCACCGTCTACATCGTCTGGGCGCTCTTTCTGTTCGCGTCGGCGCGCGACCCACTCGCCAACCGGCTGTTCCTTGATTTCAATCTCACCGCGAACGCCGCCCACTTCGCCGCCATGCTCGTCATGGCCGTCGCCATGCACGACGAACACCAGCACATCGCCGGAGTCCTCGCGCTCGGAGTGCTCACCACCGTCCCGCTCGCGGCGTGCTGGCTTCCGGTCCGGCGCCGCCGATGAGTTTCCGCTCCTCGTCGCCTCCATACCGACATGACAACAATTGCGATTTTCGGGGCAACCGGCTACTCCGGCGGGAACATCGCCAACGAGGCGCTCTCCCGCGGGCACCGGGTGATCGCGGTGGCCCGCGACACCGGCCCGTTGGCCGGCCGCACCGACATGGACGTCCGGCGGGGTTCACTGTTCGATGAGCAGTTCGTCCGCGATATCGCGGCCGACGCGGACGTCGTCGTAGTTGCCGTGCCGGCGCATCGCACCGGCCTGGCCGACTACATCCCGATACTCGGGCGAATTGCCGCTGACAACGCGGCGCGCATTGCCGTGGTGGGCGGTGCGGGCAACCTGCGGGTTTCACCCAGTGGGCCACCCGCGCTGGACACGCCGCTCTTCCCCGAGGAGTACAGGGAGGATGGCATCGCGCATGCCGAGGTGCTGGCGCGACTGCGCGAATTGCCCGAAGGCGTGGATTGGTTCAGCCTTTCCCCGCCGGCGGCGTACAACTCCGAAAACCGCGGCGAGCGCACGGGGACCTTCCGCGTCGGGGAAGACGTGCTGCTCGTCGACGCCGAGGGCAACTCCCACATCGGCGGCGCCGACTATGCCATCGCCTTTGTCGACGAGATCGACAACCCGAGGCATCACCGAGCGCTCTTCACCGTCGCGTACTGATCGCGCCTTGATCTGCCAACCCACCACAAATTGAAAATGAAGGGAAGTTCGATGAGTGCAATCAACAGCGAACGCGTGCCAGGAAAGGGCTTGGCATTCAAAGTGTTTCTGCGCATCTACGGTGTCTTGACGCTCACGATCTTCGGTCTGCTCATCGTGGGATTCCTCGCGCAATCCCCGCTACTGGCCGAACACGGCGGGGCTTTGAACTGGACGATCTGGAACGATGTTCGTTGCGGCAGCGAGCATATGCACGTTCCGCCGATGCTGATGGTGATCTACATCGTCTGGGGTGTGTTCCTCCTGATCGCCGCCGCACACCCATACAGCTATGCGTCCTTCCTGCGCTTCACAGCGTGGGCCAACCTGGCACACGGTGGCCTGATGATCGTGCAGGCGGCCTCTGAATTCGACCACTACTGGAGCAAGTTCCTCACCGACATACCGTTCGTGCTGATTCTTGCTGTGGGTATTTTTCTGTGGGCGCGCGGCGCGAAACTCCAGCGGCCAGGCCGGGACGTCCGCCCCTCGTTCGGTACGGACGAGCCGAGCAACGACAGGTGATCTGTGGCGGCTCTCGAGCGCCCGGCGGAGATGGTGCGCTTCCGCCGCCGAAGCGCTTGCGGATTGTCGGGCCGAGGTGAGCTTATGCCTTTGGTATGAGGTTTGCGGCTGGCGTTGATAACGACAATCATTTTCAAATACCGTCGCGATGGTTCTGCAAGCGCCCAGCCCAGGAGTTGCCGTGATGACGTTGCCCGCCGCAACCACCCCGCTGATCGCCGCCCGCAGCGGGGGCGTCCATCGATGACCGCACCGATTTGGATGGCCTTTCCGCCCGAGGTGCACTCGGGGTTGCTGAGCAGCGGCCCGGGGCCGGCGTCTCTGTTCGCAGCGGCCGCCGCGTGGAGCTCGATGAGTGCCGAATACGCTTCCGCGGCAGAAGAACTCAGCGCGGTGTTGGCCTCGACGCAGGCCGGGGCGTGGCAGGGTCCGAGCGCGGAGTCCTACGTGGCCGCGCATGCCCCGTATCTGGCGTGGTTGGCGCAGGCCAGCGCGCACAGCGACGCGGCGGCCGCACAACATGAGACGGCGGGCACGGCCTACACCGCCGCGTTGGCGGCGATGCCGACGCTGCCGGAGCTAGCCACCAACCACGCCGTCCACGGCGCGCTGGTGGCGACGAATTTCTTTGGTATCAATACGATTCCGATCGCGGTCAACGAGGCCGACTATGCGCGGATGTGGGTTCAGGCCGCCGCCACGATGGCGACTTATCAGGCCGTCTCCACGGCCGCGGTGGCGGCCACACCGCCGACAGCCCCTCCGCCGCAGATCCTGAAATCCGATACCGCCGTAGAAGACGACCACGAGCAAGACGATGACCACCATGACCACGACCACGGGTTCGACAGCCCCCTCAATCAGTTCGTCGCCCAGATCCTGCGGCTGTTTGGAATCGACTGGGATCCCGTCGAGGGCACGCTAAACGGACTGCCTTTCGAGGCCTATACCAATCCGGGAGACTTGCTCTGGTGGGTGGCTCGAGCCCTCGAACTTTTTTCGGATTTTCAACAGTTTGGGGCGTTGCTGCAGGAAAACCCGGCGGCGGCTTTCGAGTTCATCACCAACCTCGTGCTGCTCGACTGGCCGACTCACTTGGCCCAGCTCGGTAGTTGGCTTCCGACGCAGCCGCAGTTGTTTTTGGTTCCCGCGCTCCTCGCGGTGGCCCCCTTCGGAGCGCTGGGCGGTTTTGCGGGGCTGGCCCCGCTTTCGGCCCCGCCTGCGCCCGTGCCGGCGCCGGCAGCCCCACCCGCTGCTGCAGCGCCCAGCCTGCCGGCGGCGCTCGGCACGACCCCGGCCGCCGCGCCTGCCGCGGCCACCGCGTCGGCACCCGCCCCTGCGCCTGCTCCCGCAGCGACCACGGCGGCCAGCCCGGCACCGCCCGCGCCGGCGGCCTCGGCTGCGGCCCCATCCGTGCCTCCGTATGCCGTTGCGCCTCCCGGTGTCGGGTTTGGTTCGGGCATGAGTGCGCCCGCTGCTGCCAGTGCGAAAAAGAAGGCGCCGGAGCCTGATTCGGCTGCGGCCTTCTCCGCGGCGGCGGTCGGTGAAGCGGCGCGCACCAGGCGGCGCCAGCGGGCGCGACAGCGTGGTTACGGCGCCGAGTTCATGGACATGAATGTCGACGTCGATCCCGAATGGGATGAGCCGGCGACGACGGTGTCGGAACGCGGCGCCGGGAACCAGGGCTTCGCCGGCACGGCACGCAAGAAAGCCGCCGCCCCGGCGGGCCTGACCACCCTGGCCGGTGATGAATTCGGCGACGGACCCAGCATGCCGATGATCCCACGCACCTGGGCTCCGGAGGACGGCAACGGGGCGCACGACAGCGCGGGCTGAGGTCACCAATCCGGCGGCGGTCATGCTGGCCCGGCCGCCAAGCCGCTGGGCCTGCAAGCCTTCGTCGCCGACTCCGGCATCCTCGCCGCCAGCGCACACCGGCGTCCGGTCCCCACCCCAATACCCGCCGATCGGTGGCGACGAACATGTCGACATGGTGAAGTGGTATCGCCCGACAAGCCCAAGAGTAAGGATCCGCCGTGCTGGGTCTGCCAGAAAAGGTGCGTGCCTGCCTGTTCGATCTCGACGGCGTGCTCACCGACACCGCGAGCGTGCACACCAAGGCCTGGAAGGCCATGTTCGACGCCTACCTTTCCCAACGGGCCAAGGACACTGGGGAAAAATTCGTCCCGTTCGACGAGGCGGCGGACTACCGGAAGTACGTCGACGGCAAGAAGCGTGAGGACGGCGTCCGGTCGTTTCTGAGCAGCCGCGGTATCCAGCTGCCCGAAGGGAGTCCCGACGATCCCGACGGCGCCGACACCGTCTACGGCCTGGGCAACCGCAAGAACGAGATGTTCCAGAAGGTTTTGCACGACGACGGGGTCAAGGTGTTCGAAGGGTCGCGGCGCTATCTGGAAGCGGCCTCGGCGGCGAGCCTCGGCATTGCGGTGGTGTCCTCGAGCGCCAACACCCGTGACGTGCTCGAGATCACCGGGCTCGACCGGTTCGTCCAGCAGCGGGTGGACGGGATCACGCTGCGCGACGAGCACATCGCCGGCAAGCCCGCCCCCGACTCCTTCCTGCGGGCCGCACAGCTGCTCGACGTCCCGGCCGACGCGGCGGCAGTGTTCGAAGACGCGTTATCCGGCGTGCAGGCCGGTCGCGCCGGTAACTTCGGCTTCGTGGTGGGCGTCGACCGAGTGGGCCAGGCCGAGGACTTGCGGCGCAACGGCGCCGACGTCGTGGTGACCGATCTGGCCGAATTGCTGCAGTCATGATCACCCAGGAAGCGTTCCCCGTCGAACCGTGGCAGGTCCGCGAAACCAAGCTCGACCTGAACTTGATCGCCCAGTCGGAATCCTTGTTCGCCCTGTCCAACGGGCACATCGGGTTGCGCGGCAACCTCGACGAGGGCGAGCCGCACGGCCTGCCGGGCACCTACTTGAACTCCTTCTACGAAATCCGGCCCCTGCCGTACGCCGAGGCCGGATACGGCTATCCGGAGGCCGGGCAGACCGTCGTCGACGTGACCAATGGCAAGATCTTTCGCCTGCTCGTCGGGGACGAGCCCTTCGATGTCCGGTACGGCAAGTTGCTCTCGCACGAGCGGACCCTCGACCTGCGCGCCGGGACGCTGACCCGCCGGGCGCACTGGTGCTCGCCCTCGGGCAAGCAGGTCAAGGTGGTGTCCACCAGGCTGGTGTCGCTGGCGCAACGCAGCGTCGCGGCCATCGAGTACGTCGTCGAGGCCGTCGATGAATTCGTTCGCGTGACCGTGCAGTCCGAGCTCGTCACCAACGAGGATCAGCCGACGACGTCGGCCGACCCCCGGGTGGCGGCCATCCTGGACAACCCGCTCGAGGCCGTCGACCACGAAAAGACCGAGTACGGCGCGCTTCTCATGCACCGGACCCGGAGCAGCGCGCTGATGATGGCCGCCGCGATGGATCACGAGATCGACGTGCCCGGGCGTGTCGAGGTCACCACCGACGCGCGCGAGGACCTGGCGCGCACCACCGTGATCTGCGGGCTGCGCCCGGGCCAAAAGCTGCGGATCGTCAAATACCTGGCCTATGGCTGGTCGAGCCTGCGTTCGCGCCCGGCGCTGCGCGACCAGGCCGCCGCGGCGCTGCACAGCGCGCGCTACACCGGGTGGCAGGGATTGCTGGACGCGCAGCGCTCCTACCTCGACAACTTCTGGGAGAGCGCCGACGTCGAGGTCGAGGGCGATTCCGAATCGCAGCAAGCGGTGCGCTTCGGACTGTTCCACCTGTTGCAGGCCAGTGCGCGCGCCGAACGCCGCGCGATTCCCAGCAAGGGGCTCACCGGAACCGGCTACGACGGCCACGCCTTCTGGGACACCGAGGGATACGTGCTGCCGGTGCTCACCTATACCGCGCCCCACGCGGTCGCCGATGCCCTGCGATGGCGGGCCTCGACGATGGATCTGGCCCGGGACCGGGCCGCCGAACTCGGCCTGGAGGGTGTCGCCTTTCCGTGGCGCACCATTCGCGGCCAGGAGTGCTCGGCGTACTGGCCGGCGGGCACCGCGGCCTGGCATATCAACGCCGACATCGCGATGGCCTTCGAGCGGTATCGCGTCGTCACCGGCGACCAATCGCTGGAGGCCGAGTGCGGTCTGAACGTTCTGGTCGAGACCTCGCGGCTGTGGATGTCGCTCGGGCACCACGACCGCCACGGCGTCTGGCACCTGGACGGGGTCACCGGTCCCGACGAATACACGGCGATCGTCCGCGACAACGTCTTCACCAACCTGATGGCCGCACATAACCTGCTCGTCGCCGCCGACGCGTGTAACCGCCATCCCGAGAAGGCGGCAGAACTGGGCGTCTCCACCGAAGAGGCCGCCTCGTGGCGTGATGCGGCCGGCGCGGTCAACATTCCCTACGACGAAGAACTGGGAGTCCATCAGCAGTGCGAAGGCTTTACCACCTTCGCGGAGTGGGACTTTGAAGCCAACACGACCTATCCGCTGCTGTTGCACGAAGCGTATGTGCGGCTCTATCCCGCGCAGGTGATCAAGCAGGCCGACCTGGTGCTGGCGATGCAATTGCAGAGCCACGCGTTCACGGCGGAACAGAAGGCCCGCAACGTCGACTACTACGAGCGCCGCATGGTGCGCGACTCGTCACTGTCGGCCTGCACCCAGGCGGTGATGTGCGCCGAGGTCGGGCATCTGGAGCTCGCGCATGATTACGCCTACGAGGCAGCGCTGATCGACCTGCGCGACTTGCACAGCAACACCCGCGACGGGCTGCACATGGCTTCCTTGGCCGGCGCGTGGATGGCGCTGATCAACGGTTTCGGCGGCCTGCGCGACGACGAGGGCGTCCTGGCCCTGGATCCGCAACTGCCCGATGGCATTTCGCGACTTCGGTTCCGGTTGCGGTGGCGGGATTTCCGGGTGACCGTCGACGCCAACCACTCCGATGTCACCTATACCCTGCGCGACGGGCCCGGCGGCGACCTGACCATCCGGCATGCCGGCGAGGACCTCGAACTGAGCACCGAGAAGCCGACGACCATCGCGGTGCGCCGGCGCAAGCCGCTGCTGCCGGCGCCGCCCCAGCCCCCGGGCCGCGAGCCCGTGCACCGGCGCAGCATGCTCCAGCAGTTGACCGATAGCTGAGCCGTCAGTGCGGCTGAACCATCCGGGCCACCTCGGTGCGGATCGCCTCGCGGATTTCGGGCTCGGGCATGTCGTCCAGACCGGTCGCCGAGCGCAGAATGGGCGCGAACAACCGCCAACCGAATTGCAGCGCAAGGGCATTGGCCACGGCTAACCGCGCACTGGTGTCCTTCTCATGCAGTGGACGCACCAAGTCCAGCAGGGCCGCGATGTTCGGAAAGTGCTTTTGCAACTGGGCGGCCGGATACCCGTCCAGCAGTGTGCGGGCCATCACCCGCATCTGCCGGTCCAGGGCATCGTCCAAAACGCCGACGGTCGAGCCGGCCTGCAGTCGCTCTTTCAGATTTGCGCCCAGCTGATCCAACACGGCGCCGACGAGGTTCTCCTTGGTGCCGAAATGACGAAACACCAGCCCATGGTTGACCCTCGATCGCGCGGCGATGTCGCGGATCGAGGTCGCCGCGGGGCCCCGCTCGGCGAAAAGGTCGGTGGCCGCTTCCAGGATCGCCGCCGCCACCTCCTCCCGCCCGGTGGGCGGTTTCGAGCGGCCCCTTGCGGAAGGTGTAGTCATATGACTACAGTAGCGTATGTAGTCAGTTGACTACACCTACGATGACACAGAGGACACAAAAATGACGCAGCCAGTAACCGTCACCAAGCTGGGCAGCCGCATCGGCGCCCGGGTCGACGGGGTGCGCCTGGGCGGCGACCTGGACCCGACCGCGGTCGAGGCGATCCACCAGGCGCTGCTCACCCACAAGGTGATCTTCTTCCGCCACCAGCACCACCTCGACGACCAGCGGCAGCTCGAGTTCGCCCACCTGCTGGGCACGCCGATCGGCCACCCGGCGGCGTCGGTGCTCGCCGCCAAGGACGCGCCGGTCATCACGCCGATCAACTCCGAATACGGCAAGGCCACGCGCTGGCACACCGACGTGACGTTCGCCGCCAACTACCCGGCGGCCTCGATCCTGCGCGCGGTCACCCTGCCCAGCTACGGCGGTTCGACGTTGTGGGCGTCGACAGCGGCGGCCTACGCGAAGCTGCCCGAACCGCTGCAGTGCCTGGTCGACAACCTGTGGGCGCTGCACACCAACCGCTATGACTACGTCACCGACGAGGCGCTAACCGACACGCAGCGGGCCTTCCGGCAGGCGTTCGAGAAGCCGGATTTCCGCACCGAGCATCCCGTGGTGCGGGTGCACCCGGAGACCGGTGAGCGGACCCTGGTGCTCGGCGATTTCGTGCGCGGCTTCGTCGGCCTGGACGACCGCGAGTCAGGCCTGCTGCTGGAAATGCTGCAACGGCGAATCACCATGCCCGAGAACACCATTCGCTGGAATTGGGCGCCGGGAGACGTTGCCATTTGGGACAACCGGGCGACGCAGCACCGGGCCGTCGACGACTACGACAACCAGCCCCGCCTCATGCACCGGGTGACGTTGATGGGCGACGTGCCCGTCAGCGTCCACGGCGAGCGCAGCCGGGTGGTCAGCGGCGCACCCCTCGAGGTGATTGCCAGCTGACTCTCAACCGGCCGAGCTGACCGGATCGACCGGCAGCCAGCGCAGGGCACCCGGTGCGTCGAGGGGTACCACCGGGTGCTGGGGCGCGATCGGGGCCAGCCGGCGGTAGGCGTCACCCTGCAAGGGGCGCTCATCGATCTCGCCCTTGTTCGGCCACAGTGACGCGGCCCGCTCCGCCTGGGCGGTAATCGACAGCGACGGGTTGACGCCCAGGTTCGCCGATATCGCGGCGCCGTCCACCACCAGCAGCGTCGGGTAGCCGTAGACCCGGTGGTACGGGTCGATGACCCCGTGCTCGGGGCCGTGGCCGATCACCGCGCCACCGAGGAAGTGCGCGGTCAGCGGGATGTTGAACAGCTCACCCCAGGTGCCGCCGGCGACGCCGTCGATCTTGGCGGCGATGCGGCGGGTGACCTCGTTGCCGACCGGAATCCACGTCGGGTTCGGCTCGCCGTGCCCCTGCTTGCTGGTGTACCAGCGAATGCCCAGCTTCCCGCGCTTGGTGAAGGTGGTGATCGAGTTGTCCAGGTGCTGCATCACCAGCGCGATCATGGTGCGCTCGCTCCACTGGCGGGGATTGAGCAGCCGCAGCATGCTGCGCGGATCCTCGCGGCTCGTCTCGAGCAACTGCTTCCAGCGGGGCACGTCGGTGCCCTCGGGGCCGGGGCCGTCGGTCATCAACGTCTGCAGCAGCCCCATCGCGTTGGAGCCCTTGCCGTAGCGCACCGGTTCGATGTGGGTGTCGGACGTGGGGTGGATCGACGACGTGATCGCCACGCCGTGCGTCAGATCCAGATCCGGCGACACCTCCAACCGACCGGCGCCGACGATCGATTCGGAGTTGGTCCGGGTCAACACGCCCAGCCGTTTCGACAGGCGCGGCAGGCGACCCTTGTCGCGCATCTTGAACAACAGGTGCTGCGTTCCCCACGTGCCCGCGGCCAGGATCAGGTAGTTGGCGGTGTAGGTGCGTCGGTCGCGACGCAGCCAACTTCCGGTGCGAACTGTGCGGACCTCCCACAGCCCGTCTGGCCGCTGCTCGAACCCCTTGACGGTCGTCATCGGAATCACTTGCGCCCCAGCCGATTCCGCCAGGCCGAGGTAGTTCTTCAGCAGCGTGTTTTTGGCGCCGTAGCGACACCCCGTCATGCAGCAGCCGCATTCCAGGCAGCCGGTACGCGCCGGCCCCGCGCCGCCGAAGTACGGGTCGGGAACGGTCTTGCCCGGCGTCTTGGTGCCGTCGGGCCCGAAGAACACCCCCACCGGGGTAGGCACCCAGGTGTCTCCGCACCCCATGTCGTCGGCAACGGCTTTCACGATGCGGTCGGCGTCGGTGAAGGTCGGGTTGAGCACGACGCCCAGCATCCGCTGCGCCTGCTCGTAATGCGGCATCAGCTCGCTGCGCCAGTCGGTGATGTGGGCCCACTGCGGATCTTTGAAGAACGGCTCGGGCGGGACGTACAACGTGTTGGCGTAGTTGAGCGAACCGCCGCCCACACCCGCCCCGGCCAGGATCATGACGTTGCGCAGCGGGTGGATCCGTTGGATGCCGTAGCACCCCAGCCTGGGCGCCCAGAGGAACTTGCGCAGATCCCAGGACGTCTTGGCGAACTCCTCGTCGGAGAAGCGGCGGCCGGCCTCCAACACGCCTACCCGGTAACCCTTTTCGTTCAGCCGCAGCGCGCTGACGCTACCCCCAAAACCCGATCCAATGATCAGGACGTCGTAGTCCGGTTTCATGGCCCCAGTATGGCCGTACCCGCCGGTAATAAACCAGGTCGGGTACTAGACCCTGCGGCCCCAGCGTGCGGCTGGCCGCACATTCGGAGTCGAGCGTGCGGCTGGCCGCACGTTCGGCGGCCGAAAGCGCTCAGCAGCCGACGGTCAGGCCGACCTTCTGGAACTCCTTGAGATCGCAATAGCCGGCCTTGGCCATCGCACGGCGCAGCCCGCCGACCAGGTTGAGGCTGCCGAACGGATCATCGGACGGGCCGTTGAGAACCTGGCGCAGCGGCGGGCGCTCCCCGACCGCGATCTGCAGCAGCGCGCCACGCGGCAGCGACGGGTGCGCCGCCGCGGCCGGCCAGAACCACCCGTCGCCGAGCGCCTCGGCGCTTTCGGCCAGCGGCGTGCCGAGCACCACCGCATCGGCCCCGCACGCAATGGCCTTGGCCAGCTCGCCGGACGTGTGGATGTCGCCGTCGGCCAGTACGTGCACGTAGCGGCCGCCCGTCTCGTCGAGGTATTCGCGCCGCGCGGCGGCGGCGTCGGCGATCGCGGTGGCCATCGGCACGCTGATGCCCAGCACCTCGTCGCTGGTGGTCACGCCCCGGGTGGAGCCGTAGCCGACGATGACGCCCGCGGCACCGGTGCGCATCAGGTGCAGCGCGGTGCGATGGTCGAGCACGCCGCCGGCGACCACCGGCACGTCGAGCTCGGAGATGAAGGTCTTCAGGTTCAGCGGCTCGCCGTCGCTGGCCACCCGCTCGGCCGAGACGATGGTGCCCTGGATGACCAGCAGGTCGATGCCGGCCGCCACCAGCACCGGCGTCAGCGCCTGCGCGTTCTGCGGGCTTATCCGCACCGCGGTGATCACCCCGGCGTCGCGGATGCGGGCCACCGCGGCGCCCAACAGGTCCGGGTTGAGCGGGGCCGCATGCAGCTCCTGCAGCAGCCGGATCGACGCGGAGGGTTCGGGCTCCTTTTCCGCGGCCTCGACGAGCTGCGCGATCTTGGCCTCGACGTCGGCGTGCCGGCCGATCAGCCCCTCGCCGTTGAGCACCCCGAGGCCGCCGAGCTTGCCGAGTTCGATCGCGAACTCCGGCGACACCAGGGCATCGGTCGGGTGTGCCACCACCGGGATCTCGAAGCGATAGGCGTCGAGCTGCCACGCCGTCGACACGTCCTGCGACGAGCGGGTGCGCCGCGACGGCACGATGCTGACTTCACTGAGTTCGTAGGTGCGACGGGCGACGCGACCCATCCCGATCTCGACCATGGCCAGTTCGCTGTTCACCGCGCGTAGTAATTAGGTGCTTCGACCGTCATCGCGACGTCGTGCGGGTGGCTCTCCTTCAGCCCGGCCGGTGTGATCCGGACGAACTGCGCCTGCTGCAGCACCTCGATGGTGGGCGAGCCGGTGTATCCCATGGCGGCCCGCAAGCCACCGGTCAGCTGGTGGATCACCGACGACAGGGGGCCACGGAACGGCACCCGGCCCTCGATGCCCTCGGGGACCAACTTGTCCTCGCTCAACGCGTCGTCGGCGAAGTAGCGGTCCTTGGAGTAGGACTTCGCCCCGCCCCGGCCCTGCATGGCGCCCAGCGACCCCATCCCCCGATAGCTCTTGAACTGCTTGCCGTTGACGAAGATCAGCTCGCCCGGCGCCTCGGCGGTGCCGGCCAGCAGCGAGCCCAGCATCGCGGTCGACGCGCCGGCGGCCAGCGCCTTGGCGATATCGCCGGAGTACTGCAGACCCCCGTCGGCGATGACCGGCACGCCGGCCGGCCCGCACACCGCCACGGCCTCCAGGATCGCGGTGATCTGCGGCGCGCCGACGCCGGCCACCACCCGGGTGGTGCAGATCGAGCCCGGCCCGACCCCGACCTTCACCGCGTCGGCGCCGGCGTCGACCAGGGCCGCGGCGGCCGCCCTGGTGGCTACGTTGCCGCCGATCACCTCGACCTTCTCGCCCACCTCGGCCTTGAGTTTGCCGACCATGTCGAGCACCAGCCGGTTGTGCGCGTGCGCGGTGTCGACGATCAGCACGTCCACCCCGGCGTCGACCAGCATCATCGCGCGCACCCACGCGTCGCCGCCGACGCCGACGGCGGCGCCGACCAGCAGCCGCCCGTCGCTGTCCTTGGTGGCCAGCGGGTGTTGTTCGGTCTTGACGAAGTCCTTGACGGTGATCAGCCCGGTCAGCCGGCCGTGGCCGTCGACGACGGGCAGTTTCTCGATCTTGTTGCGGCGCAACAGGCCCAGCGCCGCGTCGGCGCTGACGCCCTCCTGGGCGGTGATCAGCGGGGCCTTGGTCATCACCTCGGCGACCTGCCTGGTCTGATCGACCTCGAAGCGCATGTCGCGGTTGGTGATGATGCCGACCAGGGCGCCGGCGTCGTCGACCACCGGCAGCCCGGAGATCCGGAACTTGGCACACATCGCGTCGACCTGAGCCAAAGTGTTGTCCGGCCGGCAGGTGACCGGGTCGGTGACCATGCCGGCCTCGGACCGCTTGACCATCTCGACCTGGCCGGCCTGCTCGGCGACCGGCAGGTTGCGGTGCAGCACGCCCATGCCGCCGGCCCGGGCCATCGCGATGGCCATCCGGGATTCGGTCACCGTGTCCATCGCCGAGCTGACCAGCGGCACTTTGAGCCTGATCTTCTTGGTGAGCTGGCTGGACGTGTCCGCGGTGGCGGGCACCACGTCGGAAGCGGCAGGCAACAGCAAGACGTCGTCGAAAGTCAGCCCCAGCATCGCCACCTTGTACGGGTCGTCGCCCCCGGTCACCACCCGGTCGTCCGCCAGGCCACCCACGGGCGCGTCGCGCACGTACGGACTGGCGACCAGCTCGGAGCTGTCTTCTAGGTGGGACATGCCACGGGACATCGGTGAAGCCCTCCATGCGCGCGGAGTGAGAAACCCATCCTATCGGCTCGGGGAGACCATCGAGACTCGCTCGCCCGGGCGTGCCGCCGGCCCGTTTACGCCGGGCCGCGCGCGGACCTCCCTGCTGGCGTTATGACGGGCCGCCTGCGTAGTCTAGAGGCGTGCGCGACCACCTCCCACCGGGTTTGCCACCCGACCCGTTTGCCGACGACCCCTGCGACCCGTCGGCGGCACTGGACGCCGTCGAGCCGGGACAGCCCCTGGATGCCCAAGAGCGAATGGCGGTAGAGGCCGACCTGGCCGACCTGGCCGTTTACGAAGCTCTGTTGGCGCACAAGGGGATTCGCGGACTGGTCGTGTGCTGCGACGAGTGCCAGCAAGACCACTACCACGACTGGGACATGTTGCGCGCGAATTTGCTGCAGCTGCTCATCGACGGCACGGTCCGTCCGCACGAACCCGCCTACGACCCCGAACCCGACGCCTACGTCACGTGGGATTACTGCCGGGGATACGCCGACGCGTCGCTCAACGAAGCGACGTCAGACGCCGACGGGTTTCACCGGCGTCACTGAACTCCTCAGTACCTCGAGCGCCCGGTAGCTAGCCGCCCGGCGCCGCAGAAGACGGCGTGGACGTCTGCCCGTGGTGGTGGTGATGGCTCGACGACGGAGTCGTCGAGGTTGTCGGTGAGGTGGAAGACGAAGGGCTCGGGCTGACCGCCGTGGGCGTCGTGGTGCTCGCAGTGGACGACGCACTCGGCGTGGTCGAGGCGGCGGGGGCCTTCGGTGGCTTGGTCTGCGGCGCCGGGGTAACGGCCTGGGGCGGCGGCAGCGTGGCGTTGGGGTCGCGCGACTCGACGCGGGTGTTCAGCAGGTTGACCTGATCCATCAGGTCGTTGCGGCTGGCCCCGTCGTTCATGGACTGCACGGCGCTGCTGACCTCGGCCAGCTGGCTGTGGGCCTGGGCCCATTGGCCTTCGTTGATCAGTTGCTGAACCTTCGCCAGCTCGGCCTTGGCCGACAGCTCGATCTTTTGGTCGTTGACCCGCGGTTGGTCGTAGAACATCGCGTGCAGTCCATACAACGCGTCCCCGGGCCGGGCCTCGACCACCATGGCGCCGAAGCCGCTGAGGACCAACAGCGTCGCGGCCACCGACCCGATCGCCGCCAGGCCCCGACGGCTCTGCCCGCCGCGTTCGGCGAGTCCGACGCGCAGCGCCTCGATCGCATCTTCCGGCGACACCAGAGCGCTGGCCGGTGGCCACCGCAGATCGTCGCGCCATTCCGCCAGAAGGCCGGCCAGCGCTTCAAAATCCTCGTCGGGATCGTCGATGTCGACCGGCCGACGCTCGGCTAGCGAGTCGAGCAGCAGGTCGGTGCGGGCGAATTCATCCAAGGATTCAGGCATAGTCACCCGCCGCAACGATTTCGGATTTCAGGCGGTTCAAAGCCCGGTGCTGCGCCACCCGCACCGCGCCCGGGGTTGCGCCGACGGCGGCGGCGGTCTCCTCGGCGGACAGGCCGACGACGACGCGCAGGATCAGGATCTCGCGCTGCTTGGAGGGCAAGATCTCGAGCAGTTCGTTCATGCGGCTGGCCGAATCGGCCTCGATGGCACGCTGTTCCGGCCCGGCCTCCGACGACCAGCGCTCGGGAACCGAGTCGGAGGGGAAGGCGAGATCGCGGCCGGCGGCCCGGTGGGCGTCGGCCACCTTGTGGGCCGCAATGCCGTACAGGAAGGCCAGGAACGGGCGACCCCGATCCCGGTAGCGCGGCAGCGCCGTAATAGTGGCCAAGCAAACCTCCTGCGCCACGTCATCGGCTGACAGGCCACCCCGATCGATTGTGCCGACCCGAGCCCGGCAATACCGCACGACAATCGGACGGATGGTCTCCAGCACCTCCCGTAATGCCTTCGTGTCTCCCGCTACGGCCTCGGCAACCACAGCGTCGAGACGTTCCGCTTGAATTGTCATCGACGGCGGTATCTCCAACGTTACGAACCGGACACAGCACGGGCTATCACGGGCTAACTCACGCAATGACTTTAACGGCCGCAAGGCCGTTTCAAGCGGAACGCCACGCCCCACCGGCGCGCCGCACCTGGCCTGCGCAGATATCGCGAATTTCGGGCAGTTCTTGTGCCGAAAATGTGACGCTTCCGATATCAATCAGCAAGCAAGCCAGCGCCCAGCGAAGCGGTATCAATCCGAATCGCTCGGTGGCGTCCAGTGCCGCCTCGGCGACCTCCCGGGCGCGGTCGGCGCGGCCCGCGCTGCACAGGGCCGCGGCGAGCACCACGTCGCTTTTCACGCGGTGCCGCGCCGAGGCCCCGAGCCGCGCGAGTTCGACGGCTTCCTCGGCGCGACGGACGGCGACGTCGCCGTCGCCGGAAGCCATGGCCAACTCGGCGCCCACCCATCCGCGCCGCACCGCGAGCCGGTCGGGCACCGTCGCGGCCGCCAGCGCGGAATCCGCACGCGTCAACAACGCTGCCGCTGCGGCGAAGCGGCCGATTCCCAGCGCGTCGGCGGCCAGCCCGATCAGGGCATCGGCCCGCGCCTCGGGATCAATCCCGGCCAGCGCCAGGGCGCGACCATCCCAGCCGCGCGCCCGCTCGTGCCAGCCGAGCTGGCGCAGAAACGATCCCTGCGTGCTGTGCGCCAGCGAGACCAGTCGCCCAGCGGACCCGCTGCGGCGCAGCGTGGCGAGGTCGCGGTACGCGCTGCCGTAGCGTCCCTGCCCGCCGGACGCGACGGCGCGCAGCCACAATTGCCGGGGTGTGGTCGCCGTCGGCAAAGGCCAGCTTTGCGGCTGGTTTCCGAACGCGGCGTCCGCCAGCGTTGCGTCGATCGTCGAAGTGTGACGAGTTTCAATCACGGTGATAGTAGTAAACAGTTCGTGGTGTCTGTGTTACTGAAATGTTAATCACGATCGGCGTGTACAAATTAGCCTCTCCCCGTCCAACCGCCCTGAGCAGCGAAATCCCAAGGGGCACCAACTAGCTGGTAGCACGGCTCTTGTGCGGTAAATGCGTCGCAGATGAACGCAGAGTTAATTCTGCAGCAACGGTCATGTATTTTGCCACACTAAGCGCCTATTGACGGAAATTCATCGGCGCCCCTAAGTTCTAGCAATGACGGGCAGTCATCGGTGACGTCCCCCCCGAAATCAGTTGCACAATCGTTTCGCGAACCCGACATTCTGGGCGTGCCGTGCAGAGAGGGAACTAGCCATGCCACAACCGGAGCAGCTACCTGGGCCCAACGCCGATATCTGGAACTGGCAACTGCAAGGCCTGTGCCGCGGTGTCGATTCGTCGATGTTCTTCCATCCGGACGGCGAGCGCGGCCGCGCGCGCATGCAACGCGAACAGCGCGCCAAGGAGATGTGCCGGCAGTGCCCCGTGATCCAGGAGTGCCGCGCCCACGCGCTGGAAGTCGCTGAGCCGTACGGTGTTTGGGGCGGCCTGTCGGAATCCGAGCGCGACCTACTGCTGAAGGGCGACATCGGCCGCACTCGCGGTATCCGTCGCAGCGCCTGATCTCCCGCGTCTGCGATTGAACGGTTCGGCGCTGCGGCGCGTGTACTAGTCATGGACTGGGCGAACCGGCCGCGGTCCATAGTCGACGCGGTGTCGAGACGCGTTGCGCCGCGTCGGCCTAGATTCACGCGATCGTTCGCGGTGTCGGGGCCCGCGTCGAGTCGCGGTCGCGCAGGAGGGGCGCTGTGGCTAAGCGCTGGCACAATTTTGGAACTCGGGTCCGCAATGCCGGACTCGCCGTAAGGACAACGCTGGGACAGCAAGCGTGGCTGGATCGACCCAGCTACCGGCTCGAGCACGCTCTGATGTTCGCATTCGCGGCCACGGGCCGATACCGGGATCGCGTCAGCAACGCGCTGCATGGCACCTGGCTCGGTCATCCGCTTCATCCGGCGCTGACGTCCGTGCCGACGGGTGCGGTGGCGACGGCGGTCGCGATGGACGCGGCCAGCCTGCTCCCCGGACGCGCCACCGGCCTTCGTGACGCTGCACGGTTTGCGTTGGGTGTCGGAGTTGTCGGAAGCGTCGGCGCGGCCGCTACCGGTCTGACCGACTGGCAGCACACCCATGAGCAATCCCGTCGGATCGGTCTGGTGCACGGCGTGCTGAACGCGGTCGCAACGGGTCTGTACGCGGTGTCGTGGTGGCAGCGGCGCGACGGCCGTCATCTGCGGGGAATGGCGAGCAGCGCGCTGGGCTACGGCCTGACCCTTGGCAGCGGCTATCTGGGCGGCGATTTGGTTTTCGGGTCGGGCACCGGTGTGGATCGCTCTGGAGCTCGGCTGCGTGGGGACCGTTGGACGCCGGTGCTGTCGGTAGCGGCTTTGGATGGCCAGCCGCAGCGGGTCGAGGTGGCCGGTGTGGGCGTGGTCCTGTATCGCAACGGCGGCAAGGTCCTGGCGGTGGGTGCGCACTGCCCGCATCTGGGTGCGCCGATGCATGACGGCTGGATTGATCGCGATCGGATCGTGTGCCCCTGGCACGGTTCCCGGTTCGCGTGCGAATCCGGCGAGGTGATGCGGGGGCCGGCGACGGCGGCGCTGCCGAGTTATCCGGTGCGGATCCGCGACGGACTCGTCGAGCTGCGGGGAGTGGCGATATGAATGCCTATGACGTGCTGTTCGAGCACCACAAGGTCTTACGGGGATTGTGCGCGAAGACCACCGCGATACCGCTTGATACCGATGAGCGGCAAGAAGCCCTCGGTGAGCTGTTGATCGAGCTGGACATCCATATGCGCATCGAGGACGACCTGTTCTATCCGGCGGTACAGGCGGCAAGCAAGCTGGTCGCTATCGCCCACGCGGAGCACCGGCAGGTGTGGGATCAGCTGGCGACGCTCCTCCGAACGCCGCCGAGCGCGCCACACTATGAGGACGAATGGCACTCGTTCGTCACGGTCCTGGACGCCCACGCCAGCGAAGAGGAGCGCGACTTGTGCCCGGCCCCAATCGATTTGAGCGAGAACATGCTCGACACGCTGGGGAACCAAATGGTCGAGCGCATGACCCAACTGCGTCGATCGGCGATCAACAAGTTCCGCGTCCGCGTCCGCGCGGCCGTGCTGAGCTCACTGTGATCTATCGCCGACCCGGCGCCACAACTCGACGAGCGCCGCGGCGGCCGGTGAAAGCCGGCCGTCGGCGCGCCACGCCACACCGACGCGAACGCGCATTGCCGGACGGCCGATGCGGATCGGGCGCAGGTCGTCGCGGGTGCGCACGTAGGACTTCGGCAGCACCGCAACGCCGAGTGACCGTGCCGCGAGATCACCGACCAGCACCGGGTTGCTGGCCTCCAGCGCAATGTTGGCGCGGACGCCGGCGGCGGCGCACCCCTCGTCGAGGCCGGCCCGGATGCCCGTGCCGCGCGGCAGGCAGATCAGCGGATGCCCGGCGAGCGCTCGCAATGAGATCGAAGTCCGTCGGGCGAGGGCGCTGCCCGGCGCGACGGCCGCCACCAACACGTCGTCGTTGATCACCTTTACCTCGATGCCGCGGCCGGCCGCCGACGCGAACCCGACGACGGCCAAGTCGATCGCGCCGTCACGAACGCCGGCGATCAGATCGGCCGACGGCGCCTCCACCAAGCTGATCTCGACGCCGGGATGCTCGTCGTGAAACACGGCAAGCGTGCCGGTGATGACGTCGGGCGGGCACGACGGCATCATTCCGACCGCGACGCGCCCGCGCAGCACCCCCCGCAGTTGCTCTGCGACAGCAGCGATTTCGTGAACGGCGGCCAGCGCGGCCCGCGCCGGCGGCAGCACCCTAGCGCCCGCGTCGGTCAGTCGCACCGAGCCACCCGAGCGGTCGAACAGCGCTTGGCCGAGCTCGGACTCCAGCCGGCGGATCTGCGCGCTGACCCCTGGCTGCGCGACATGCACACGCGCGGCCGCCTTGGTGAAACTCGCCTCTTCCGCCACCGCGACGAGGTACTCGAGCTGATGCAGCTCCATAACTACTGATTATGCATCGGATCACGAACATATCTTCGACGTATGCCGGTCTCGCCGGGAGGATGAAGGCATGGAACCGACACAGATCGCACGAACATATTTCGACAGCTGGAAGCGCCAGGATTTCGACGGCCTCCGCGCGATCCTCGCCGACCACGTGACGTTCTCCGGGCCGATGGGCACCGCCAGCGGCGCCGACGACTACGTCACGCAACTCGCCGGCTTCGGCCAGATGCTCGACGACATCACCATCGAGAAGATGTTGGCTGACGACCGCGACGTGCTGACGTGGTTCAACCTGCATCCGAAGGGCGGCGACCCCGTCCCCGTCGTGAATTGGTGTCATGTGGAAGACGGGCTGGCCCAACGGGTGCGCGTGGTGTTCGACCCCCGGCCGCTGCTTTAGTGGTTTGACCGCGGCTAATTCGGGTAGCTCCCGTGCATGAATACGGGCTTGAAAAGGGAAGTAGCCGTTGCGGCCGCGGTACTGGCCGCCACCGCGGCACCGCTGGGCGCATGCACGAACCAGCGCGGCAGCCAGCCCAACACGTCACCGCTGACCACGTCCCCGGCCGGGGCGGAGAGAATGGCCACGCAGTTGAAAAGCTCCGACGGGACGGTGGTCGCCAACGCCACCTTCGATTTCGCCGACGGCTACGCGACTGTGACCGTCGAGGCCGGCGCCAACCAGGTCCTGACCCCGGGTTTCCACGGGCTGCAAATCCACTCGATCGGCAGATGCGACCCCGGCGACTTCAGTTCGGCCGGAGGCGTCTACCAGGCACCGGGTCACACCGGCTATCCCGCGAGCGGCGAGCTGACCGCGTTGCAGGTGCGCACGGATGGCTCGGCGAAACTCGTCACCACCACTAACTCGGTCACCGCCGCGGACCTGCGAAACGGCTCGGGTAGCGCGCTGGTCATCCACCAAGATCCGGATAACTTGAGCACCGGCTCCACCGGTGAATCGGGCAAGCGGGTGGCCTGCGGCGTGATTGCCGCGGCGGCCGCGACGACGACGTCGTCCACCACGGAGACGACTACCGCCACCACGATCACCACCACGACGGCCGTCGCGCCGCCGTCCACGTCGACGAGCACGAGCACCGTCACGGTCACCACCCCGCCGACCTTCACGTCGACGCCGACTATCACCGTGACGACTCCGCCGGTACTTCCTCGCGGTCGCTGAAGCCTCCAGCGCACCGCTTCCGCGCGGCGACCGAAGGGGACGGTATGACGTGTGCCGGCGTGTGGCCCTGCTAGCCCCGAGGCGGCCCGGTGATTTCCAGGTGGTACTTGGCCGCAAGCGCGCCGACCCGCTCTATAAATGTGTCCGCATCGATTTCCTCATCACCGGCTACCTCGGTGAAGATCCGCTCGAAGCCTGGTGGCGAGACAATCACGAGCAGCTTTGCGTGGGTCGACCCGGCGTTCCAGAAGGTGTGCACCGTGCCGCGGGGGACGAGGACGAACGACCCTTGCGTGATGTGCTTGGTTTGGTCACCGACCTGAACGTTGACCTGACCATCCACGACATAGATCGCTTCTTCCTCGGCGTGGTGAATATGTTGCGGCGGCCCTTCACCGGTGAGCGTGGCTTCGATCAATGCATAGGCGCCAGCTGTATCCTCGCCGGCCGCCTTGTAGGTGTACGACTGACCCGGCAAGCGATCGGTCCGCCCCTCACCCGGACCCAAAACGAGGCTTCTCGATCCAAATGACACGATGCACCTCCCACCCGTGCCACCGAAAACCCGTCACTTGATTGTATTTGACTGGGAACCAGTGAGGGATAGACGATTTGGCTTCCCGGTGCCATGCCCCAGAAACAAAGCACCCTCGGCGACAAACCGAGGGTGCTTCGTTAGAAGGTGCTTCTAGTGATGGTGATGACCGTGGCCGTGGTCGTCGTCCTCATCGGCGGGCTTGTCCACCACCGCGGTCTCGGTGGTGAGCACCATCCGGGCCACCGACCCCGCGTTCAGGACCGCCGAACGGGTGACCTTGACGGGATCGATCACGCCTTCGGCGACCAGGTCGCCGTAGTTCAGCGTGTCCGCGTTCAGTCCCTGCCCGACGGGTAGCTCGCTGACCTTGTTGACCGCGACCGCGCCGTCCAGCCCCGCGTTGGTGGCGATCCAATACAGCGGCGCGGGAAGCGCTTCGGCGAACACGTCGACACCGAGGGCCTCGTCGCCGGTCAGCGACGCGCGCAGCTCCTGCAGCTTTTTGCCGGCCTGGATCAGGGCCGATCCCCCGCCGGCGACGATGCCCTCTTCGACCGCTGCCTTGGCGGCCGCGACGGCATCCTCGACGCTTTCCTTGCGCTCCTTGAGCGCGGTCTCGGTCGCGGCGCCCACCTTGATGACGGCCACCCCGCCCGCCAGCTTGGCCAGCCGCTCCTGCAACTTCTCGCGATCCCAGTCCGAGTCGCTCGCCTCGATCTCGGCGCGCAGCTGCTTGATGCGATTGGCCACCGCATCCGCGGAGCCGCCGCCCTCGACGATGATCGTGTCGTCCTTGCTGACCACCACGCGCCGCGCGGTGCCCAGCACCTCGGTGCCGACCTCGCGCAGCAGCAGGCCGGCGTCGGGATTGACGACCTGCCCGCCCGTCACGATCGCCAGGTCTTCCATGAAGGCCTTGCGGCGATCGCCGAAGAACGGCGACTTGACCGCGACGGCCTTGAGCGTCTTGCGGATGGAGTTGACCACCAGCGTGGCCAGGGCCTCGCCCTCGACGTCTTCGGCGATGATCAGCAGCGGCTTGCCGGCCTCGGCGACCTTCTCCAGCATGGGCAGCAGGTCGGGCAGCGAGCTGACCTTGTCCTGGTGCAGCAGGATCAGAGCGTCTTCGAGCACCGCCTCCTGGGAGTCGAAGTCGGTGACGAAGTACGCCGACAGGAATCCCTTGTCGAAGCCGACGCCCTCGGTGAAGTCCAGCTCGGTGCTGAGCGTCGAGGATTCCTCGACGCTGACCACGCCGTCGTGGCCCACCTTGCTCATGGCCTCGCCGACGAGTTCACCGATCTGCGCGTCGCGTGAGGAGACCGTCGCCACCTGCGCGATGCCTTCCTTGCCGGAGACCGGGGTGGCGGCGGCCAGCAGCGCCTCGGACACCGCGTCGGCGGCCTTGCCGATTCCGGCGCCGAGCGCGATCGGGTTGGCGCCGGCGGCGACCATGCGCAGGCCGCCCTTGACCAATGCCTGGGCCAACACGGTTGCGGTCGTCGTGCCGTCGCCGGCGACGTCGTTGGTCTTCGTGGCCACCGACTTCACCAGCTGGGCGCCCAGGTTCTCGAACGGGTCTTCCAGGTCGATCTCGCGCGCGACGGTGACGCCGTCGTTGGTGATCGCGGGCCCGCCAAATGCCTTGGCCAGCACCACATGCCGGCCACGTGGGCCCAGGGTCACGCGTACCGCGTCGGCGAGCTTGTCCACACCGGCCTCCATTGCGCGGCGGGCGGTTTCGTCGTACTCAATCAGCTTGCTCATCAAGGCTCCCCTTCGACGCGAGCCGCCCCGGAAATCACCCGTGGTTACAGGGATCGCCGGGGCGGAACACGGTTCTTTACTTGGATACGACGGCCAGCACGTCGCGTGCCGACAGGATGAGGTATTCCTCGCCGTTGTACTTGATCTCGGTGCCGCCGTACTTGCTGTAGATGACGGTGTCACCCTCCGACACGTCGACCGC